>NZ_JBLTIM010000007.1:0-23562 GCF_055362665.1 Lactobacillus fornicalis | reverse complement strand
TTTATCTCCTACTTCTGTCTTCGTTACTTCCACGTTAAGCTTTTCAGCTAGTGTTTTAATTTCGTTAGCTAAGTTTCTCTTAGCTTCTTCAATCTTTTCTTTAGCTTCATTCACTTCGCTTTGTGTGGCATCAGAATTATCTAATACATCTTGGCCTGCTTGAATTGCTTCATCATAAGCTTCTTTAGCTTTAGTTGAGGCATTCTTATTAGCTTCTTTAACTTCTGGTGCCTCTTTAACAAGTGCTTCAAGTTCACTTTTATCTGTTTCTTGACCATTTAATGCATTCTTAGCATTACTAATTTCAGTCACTAAAGTATCAACAGATGATTGATCAATTTTTGTATCACCCAGAGCTTTACTACCTTTATTTACTGTTGTAATATAAGCAGTTTGTAGTTCTCTATCAGCATTCTTATATTTAACGCTTTCCATCACATCGTTAGCTTCATCAACTAAAGGCTTCAAGGTATCAAATGATACATTACTAATCAAGTTAATCTTCTTCACACCAATTTGTGAACCATCTTCAAACTTAACTACTGCTTCATCCCCGCTAAAGGTAATATCATCAGTAGCCTTTGGGTTCTTAGCCTTGATAGCATCAATAATCTTTTGAGCATATGGATTAGTTGAATCTTCCAAATTATCTTGATAGTACTCAGGTACAACAGTCTTTTCTGGCATTATAATTTTACTTGCTTCACTATCGCCAAAACCGGCCATGGCTTTTTGCAAGGCATCATTAGCATCATTTACTTCTTTTTGAGTCGCATTGTCTTTCTTTAAAATGCTATCAGCATCGCTATATGCCTTGTCAAATGCCTCTTTAGCTGCGGCAGTCCCTAACTTGTAACTGTCTCCATCCTTTAATTCAGTTGCATTAGTATAGGTAGCACGCAAGCCGTCCTTATTAGTTTCAGCACCATCTAAAGCATTCTTAGCCTTGGTAATATCAGTTACTGCTTGTGCGACATCTTCTTTAGTTGCACTATCACTAGTTAAAATATCATTACCATGACTAATTGCAGTATCATATGCATCTTTAAGTTCATCGTCAGCATTGTAGTATTTTGCACTAGCCTTAACAGTATCTGCTTCTTCTACCAATGGGCGAAGTGCTGATTTGTCGACATCTGTTACAGTCTTGGATTTATCTAAACTAGTAGTTGAACCATCTTTCATAATGACAGTAACATTACCCTCATTATCAACCTTAACAATATCAACATTTTCATCAGCTGATTTAACAGCATCCCTAATCTCACTCTTAAAGTCATCAGTTAAATTACTCTGAATACTCTTGGGGACTTCAACTGGAGTTACTGCTCCCATCTTTGTAGCTTGACTATCGGATAATGCTTTAATAGCTTCATCCAAAGCTGCATAAGCATCATCAACCTCTTTTTGGGTAGAACTATCATTATCTAAAACAGCTTTAGCTCTATTAGCCGCACTATCTAAATCAGTCTTAGCTTTCGCAGAAGCATTAGCATAAGTTGAGCCAGCTTTAACACTATCAACAGTTCCGTAAAGTATTCTAAGTTGCTCTTTATTAGTATCTATACCATTTAAATTATTTTTAGCGGTCTGAATATTAGATACTTGTTCATTAATTGCTTCTTGGCTATCACTATCACGGTCTAACATAGTTTGACCAACTGTGATTTGATCAGTATATGCAGTTTGCAATGCTGCATCTGCATTGTAGTATTTTGCTGTTCCCTTTACACTAGGCGCTTCATTAACTGCATTTACCAAGGCACTCTTATCTACATCTTTAATAGTTTGGCCTGAAGTTAATTTAGCGATTGAGCCATCAGTAAAGGTTATAATTGCACTGCCATCTGAAGCTACAGCAACTTGTTCTATTTTACCTTCATTAGCCACTTTAATAGCATCTTGAATTTTAGCTACATAACCAGATTCTTCAGTAATATTACCTTGTATACCCTTAGGAACTGCTACCCTCTCTGGGGCAATAATTGCACTCGCTAAGCTATTAGATAAGTTTTGCATCGCTTCATCTAAAGCGGATTTAGTATTATTTACGTCGTCTTGTGTAGCAGTCGCTTTAGCTAAAGTTTCTTTAGCCTGATTATATGCTTCATTGAATTTCTCTTTAGCATTGGTTGAAGCATTATTAACAGTATCAGTATCTTTGATTCCAGTTGCTTGGTCAAAACTTGCTTGAAGTTGGCTCTTATCAACATTAGTTGTAGTGTAATCATTACTTACAAAACCCTTAGAACCATCACTAAATTCGACCGTAGCATTTCCTTCATTATCAACAGTTACTGTTGTATTTGGATTCTTTGCTAAAACCTTATCATGAATACTTAAACTTTCTTTTTCAGTAATGTTAGTCTTGTTACCAACTGGAGTTCTTTCAACATCTTTATTAACTTTACTTTGAGCCGTCTTAACCGAATCAGCCATGGTTTCAAAAGCAGTCTTTAAGGAGTTAGTAGCGTCATCAATTTCTTTTTGACTGGATTTTGTCGAATCAAATACTTCTTGTGCTTTAGTCAACGCAGTATCAAAGTCTTGCTTAGATTGAGTCGAAGCATTCTTATAGATATTGCCATTTTCCTCTTCATTTTTGGCATTAGCTATTGCATCTTTTAAGGCATCTTTAGTCGTATCTTTAGTTGTCTTAGACTTATCAATTACAACCGTTGTACCATCGCTTAAATGAACAGTTACATTACCATAAACATCACTTTCAACACTTGAAGCATTAGGATTTACTTCTCTTACAGCTGCTTCAATCTTGCCTTTTTCATTATCCTCTTCTTTAGTGTATAGTTCACGGTCACGTCCTACGGCAATTTGAGTTGTTGGCTGCTTTACTTTACTTGAAGCGGCTTTAATGCTTTTAATTAAATCACTCATAGCTTGTTCAAGTTCACTAGCTGCTTTATCAACATCTTCTTGTGAAGTTGGATTATCATTAGCGGCATTAGCATTAGTTAATTTTTCTTCAAAGTTTGCTCTTGCTGCATCAGTTGCTTTATCATATTCAGTTTTATTGCCCTTAAGATCATTAGCAATTTCAATATCTTTTTGTAAAACACTCTTATTAACTGCTCTAACTGTAAACTTCTTATCAACGTGAACTTTTGAACCATCTTTCATGGCAACAACTGCACTACCTTCAGCATCAATTGTAGTAGCATCAATATCAACTAAAGTTTGACCATCATCACCTTTATTACCTTCAGCGATCTTTGACTTAATAATTGTCTTTTCTGAATCAGAAACATTATCTAAATTAATTACCGGAGTCAAACCAAAGCCGTAATTAAAGTTAACTTGAGCATTAGTTGCGGCGCTTACTAATCCCTTAACTGCATCATTAATGCGCTTAGTTGCGGCATCAATTTCATCCTGTGTAGCTTTGTCATTGGTATAAACTACTTTTCCTGCTTCAATTGCATCGTCATATTCTTTTCTTGCAACAGCTGTTGCAGATTCATAAATTTTAATGTCTTGACCATTATAATTTACAGTTTGTTGAGTTTTAACATAATCTTCAAGATCAATTGCATTCTTTAAAGCAGTTTTATCAGTCTCTTTTATGGTATATCTACTATCAATTGGAACACTCGAACCATCTTTAAATTTAACGTTTACACTACCATCATTATTAGTAGTAATTTCTAAAATATCTGGATCTGTGTTAACCTTTTGCACTTCAGCCTTAACTTTATCTTTTTCACCTTCAGTTAAGCTTTCTTTATCACCAACAGGAGTTTTATTAATGGAAAGATTAATTTTACTTGCAGCTTCATCAGAACTTTCTTGTAAATCACGCTTTGCTTTTTCAATAATCTGAACCATTGTATCGACTTCTTTTTGAGTAAAGGTATCTTCATTATAGACCCCACTACCAGCATTAATTGCTTGGTCATAAGCCTGACGAGCTTCATCAGAAGCAGTCGTATATGGTTCGGTCAATTTATAGCTTGGAGCTTCATCTAGCAATTCCTTTAAGGCTTGTTTATTAGTTTCATAACCATCAAGCATTGATTTGGCATTTTCAATTGCATCAGCTAAGGTATCTACTTGATCTTGGGTTAAGGTTGGATTTTCCAAGCCATCTAATCCATCCCCAATAGTGCTATCATATCTGCTTTGAGCACCTTCACTAGCATTAATATATAGGCCAGTCTTATGAATACTCTCTTGTTCATCAGTCAATTGTTTAAGCCTGGAAGTATCTACTTCTTTAGTAGTTACTGTGTTTTCAAAGTATTTCTTAGAACCATCTTTAAAGACAACATTTGCAGCACCTGGATCATTAACAGTAACTGTATCAACTACATCTGGATTTGCTTGTCTAATCTCATTTTCAACTTTACTCTTTAGATTGCGAGTTAATTGTTTTTGATAATAAGCTTTAGGTATAGCTACTTTTTCTGGGTTATTAGCAAAGAAGGCTTGACTTTTGGCTAATAAATCTAAAGCATCTTGTAATTGTTTAACAGCTACATTTACTTCTTCTTGAGTAGCTTGGTCATTATCAATTACTTGCTGTGCAGTAGCTAGCGCTTCTTTCAGAGCATTTTGACCAGCAGTAGATCCATTAGTATAAACTTGGCTTTCTTTAGTAGAATTGCCTTTTGCATATAAATCTTGTAATTGCTGCTTGTCAGTTACTTTACCATCAAGTGCTTTTTTAGCATTGGTAATAGCTGTAGTTGCTGTATCAACCATTTCTTGACTTGCCGTTGTGCTGGCAGAAGCTTCTTGTCCATCTGCTTTTGTCTTATCATAATTGTCTTTAGCATCTTGACTGGCATTATAGTATTCTGGTGTTCTAATAGTATCTGAATATTCACTTAATGCAGAATTTAATGCTGTTTTATCAACGTCTTTAACTGTTTCATCTTTAGATAGTTTAGCAATAGAACCATCTTTAAAAGTAATAACAACATTTCCTAAATTATCAACTACAACTAAATCAGCATTTTCATTTGCTTCTTTAACTGCTTCAACTATCCGATTCTTATATTCATCGTTTAAGTTATCACGATAAGCTTCTGGAACGGGAGTCTTAGTTGGAGCTTGCACATCTTTTGCCTGACTGTTACTTAAACCACTAATTGCATCATTTAAGTCACTAATTGCCTTATCAACGTCTTCTTGGCTAGCATTTTCATCATTTAACACATCTTTTGCCTTTTGAATTGCTAAATCCAATGCTGACTTGGCAGCGTTAGAAGCATTTCCGTAACTTTCTTTCCCCTTTTCCTCTTCAGCTTTCTTAATTGCTTCTTCAAGACCAGTTTTATTAGTTTCCTTACCGTTTAAAGCCTCTTTAGCTACTTTAATTTGGGAAACTTGACTATCTATTTCATCTTGGCTAGCTGTATCACTATCATATAATGACTTTCCATCGGTTAAAGCTTGGTCATATGCAGTCTTTTTACTACTATCTGCATTAATATAAACAACTTGAGTTTTAGTTGTAGTTCCATCTTTAATTGCTGCATCAAGTTCCGATTTATCAACATCTTTAATTGTACGATCACTTGTAACCTCTGCCTTAGTTTCTCCAGGGAAACTAACAGTTGCATTCCCTTTAGAATCAACTGTCACATCTTGAGCATTAGGATTAGCCTCTTTAATAGCAGCAATGATTTTTTCTTTATATTCTGTAGTTAAGTCTGTCTGATAGGCCTTAGGAACGGGTGTTTTAACTGGATCCTTAACAGAATAAATAGCCACTGGGACGTCTAAAGTTCTGGTGTAAGTTGCACCACCTTCACCACGCATTCCCCAGGCTCCACTACCATTGTAGGTAATATTTAATTTGGCAGTCTTTTGACCAGTAGTTTGAGTATCTAACTCTCCCCATTCGATTTTCATTGCACCTTTTTTAACAGTATTATAATTAGCTAAAACCGTTGATGGATCAGGTAAACTAGCACCAGGTTCAAGATTAAGTCCCTTTTTCGCTACTTCGGTTAATTCAGGTGCTTGATAAACTTTGAAATTATTATAATTTATCCCATTACCTAATTTTGATGAGTAAGACGCTACAATTACAGTATTAGTCCCTTGAGTAATATTGTAATTTAGTTGAGAAAGAGTTCTTCCATAATCTTGTTTACTATAAATATAAAAAGTAAAGTTCTTTGTCCCATATGGACTCAAAGTAATATCACTTAAAGGCAGATAGTCAGTTCTTGATGAAGTAGCATCTAACGTAGGATAAGTAATTGAAATAGCTGATCCATCATTTAAAGTAAATGAACTACCATCTGCTGAACTAATTCCAACATAACTAGTAATTCCTTGAGCACCTGAAATATTTTGCTGACTTGTAAATAAGGATTGTTCACTATTTGCTGTATTTTCAGCTCTAACAACTACAGAATTATGCTGTATATTAGTAATTCCCCATAATAAAGTAGTTGACAATAAAACTGAACAAAGCCCAATTGTTGTCTTTCTAAATGACCAATTTTGCCGTTGTTTGGCAGATTTAAGAGTTAAACGTTTCCTTATATTGCTAAATTTCATATTTCTCCCACCTCAAAAAACATATATTGGTTCGTTAATAATAATTTAATAAATAATACAAATATATATGTAATAGTTAAGTTAAATATATTTTGCACGTTTTTAAATATAACCATTCACAATTTAAGTATACTACGTTTTTGACACCGCTTTCAAAGATATTAACTTGTTGAAATGTAATTTAATCTATCGTTAATTTATTTTTATTATTTATATTTTTACTTTAAATTTACTAGCATTATATTTGACTTACTTTTAGTAAGATGATAGATTGTTAAAAGAGTTTCTAACAAAAAGTAATTGAATTTTATTTAAATACAAAAATAATATATAGAAAGGATTAATCATGTGGGAAATTATTAAAACAAGTGTCCCAGAAATATTAATCGCTGGATTAAAATATACAATTCCAATTGCAATTATTTCTTTTATATTAGGAATCATAATTGCATCTATCACCGCTTTAATTCGAATGTCTACTCCAAAAGGTAATCCATTAAAGAAAAGTCTTTGGCAACTTCTAAAAGGCTTTTTTACTTTTTACGTTTGGATATTTCGCTCTACTCCATTATTAGTTCAACTATTTATAGTCTTTTATGGCCTACCTAGTATTGGCATTCAATTGGGAGCCTGGACTGCCGGTATATTAACCTTCTCTTTGAACACTGGGGCATATGCTTCTGAAACAATTCGTGCTTCTATTTCATCAGTTCCTCAAGACCAGTGGGAAGCAGCTTATTCTATTGGCTTAACATATCGAAAAGTTTTAAGTAGAGTTATCTTCCCTCAAGCCGTAAGAATTGCAATCCCACCTTTATCCAATTCATTTATTGGCTTAGTAAAAGATACATCTTTAGCTAGCTCTATTACCTTAGTAGAAATGTTTATGGTCAGCCAAGAAATTGCTTCTCATAACTACCAACCAATGATTATGTATTCAATTGTTGCCATTATTTATGCAATTTTCTGTTCTTTACTTTCTTTATTGCAGCTATATCTTGAAAGACGCTTTGAGGTGAAATGATGCTTAAACTTACCAACATAAATAAAAGTTATGAAAATAACAAAATTTTAGACAATATCAATGTTGTTTTTCCCAAAAATAAGACTACTGTTATTTTAGGCCCCAGTGGTGCCGGGAAATCCACACTTCTTCGCTCTATAAACTTATTAGACCAACCTGAAAATGGCACAATTGAATTAGATGATATAAAAGTAAACTATAATGAAAATTTATCAAATAATGAAATCTTACAACTTCGTCGAAAAAGTGCCATGGTTTTCCAAAGTTGGAGTCTATTTCCTCACATGACTATTCTAGAAAATATAATTGAGGGACCTACTCAAGCCAAAAATGAAAATAAAGATCAAGCAATCCAAGAAGGTAAAAAATTACTAGCCGAAGTCGGATTAGAAGGTTATGAAAATCGTTATCCATCAGAATTATCCGGTGGACAGCAACAGCGCGTATCAATCGCTCGCGCTTTAGCATTAAAACCTAGTTATATCCTATTTGATGAACCTACAAGCGCACTGGATCCAGAACTTGAAGCTCAAATTTTACACTTAATGCAAAAATTAGCCCTAGAAGGCAAATCAATGATCGTTGTAACTCATAATATGGATTTTGCTCGCAAAGTAGCTGATAAAGTGATTTTTTTAGAAAAAGGTCACGTCATTTTTGATGGAGAATGCAAGGACTTTTTCAACAATAATAACCAGAGAATACAAGATTTTTTAAATGCTATGAAATTTTAAATATGCAAAAAGGTCAACCTTTATTTTAAAGGTTGACCCTTTTATTTAGGGTAGCCTACTATACGTAAACGCCCTCGAATATATTCAGCTAAATAAACATCCACTGCATTATTAATTCCTTTTTGTTTCAACTGCTCATTTAGCCATTTTTCATCTTTATGAATTAAGTCCAAAACATCATGATTTACTTGCCCATCATTAATTACTGGGAATTTAACATTACTTTCGTTATTTTCAATAACCACAAATTGTCCATTGGCATCAACAAAAGCGCTTTTCACTTGGCTAGTGTCATTAATTCCATTAGCTCGTAAGCGCATCATGATTTCATTTGCAGTTATACCATTTTTGACACATGTTTTTACTTGAATTTGTCCATTTTTGATAATGTTAAACGGTTGCCCATCTATTAAAATTCGCGCTAAACGTAAACGAGCCTTCAAAACATAAATAACAAAAACAATTAAAGTCCAAATCAATAAAATAATTACAAATTGAATTACAGTTATTGATTCGTTATAAATAATCCCACCGATAATTCCACCAAGAACAAAATTCTGAATTTGATCAATTGGAGATGAAGGTGCTAAATTTTTCTTGCCAAATAAATTAATTTGCAAAATCAGGCAAAGCATACCGATTGCAAATTTCAAAGTAACTGTAGTATAGTCCATCTTATCCTCCTAATCATGATATTTTACTTGCTTGGAAACTAAATGAGTTCTAACCAAACTATAACTTGCTGCATCAGAAGATAATGTTACACGATAAAAACGATCTTGGATCTTAACAATAATTCCATCAGCAAGTTGTGAAGAATTAACATATACGTTCTTAGTTTTAACGTTATTTTCTCTAGCAACCGATTTAATAAATGGAGCCATTTGTGAGGTCTTATTACCTTGTTGCCTAGACTGATTATAATTTTCAACTTGCCGAAAAACCTGAATAGAAATAAATAAGCCAAAAATAATTGCAAAATCGCGATATTTTATATCGTAGTTATGCCGAAAATAAAAAATGACTGCCCAAATAAGGAGGATAATTGAAACAACAATTGATCCCATAATCAAGGTCGAATTAAAACTTTCTTGGTTTTGAATATAATCAAGCGAATAAAAATCCATTTTCTTTTCTCCTTTGCATAGCCTTATTATAACAAATAAAAAAATCGCTCAAACGAGCGACTATAAATCTTTTTTTAATACTTTAACAGTTTGCGCATAGTGTCCTAAAGGGAAAGCATTATTACTAACGGCAACAAAATTATTTTCTTTAAAGAAATTCAATGCTACTTTATTTCCTTCCCAAACTTCTAACCAGACTGTTTGTTTTTCAAGTTTTTGAGCCAAATTTAGTACAAAGTCCATTGCTTTTTGACCTAAGCCTTGCTTTTGATATTTAGGCAATAAATATAATCTTTGAAGTTCAAAATCGTGAAGGTACTTTTCATTAGTTACTGATTTATCCCAGTTCACCTTGAAATATCCTGCTTTTTCGCCATCAACTTCAATAAAGTAAAATCTTGAACTTTCAGATGAAAGCTCCTTCCTCAAAATAGCAGGATTATAAGCTAAATCAAGGTACGCCTCTATTTCTCCTTTATCATAATATGGAGAAAAAGTGGCCTTAAAGGCATCACATGATAAATTTACTAAATAATGTAACGCTCGTTCACTTTTTTCAACAGGGATAATCTCAAAATTCATTTAAATAACCTTCAATGCTGCTTATCTTAACTAATTTATTAGTATATGATATAAGACTCTGTATTAAATCTCAACACAAGCTTAACTAATTCAAAATATTTTAAATTAATTACGATGATTTTCTTCAAAAATTGCACCTGGTAACAACCCTAAATGAATAATAATATCAGCCATTTCTTCTGGACTTTCTTTTTTGCCATTCATTAGCCAATATTGAGTTACTCCAAATAAGCCATTAGCAAAAATCAACGCTGCATAATTCAATTTAGTCTTATCCTTAATTTTTAAAGACAATAACTTTTGCGCCTCTTGATACATTCCCTCTTTAAAAAGGTTTTGAATTTCAAGAGAACCATTATATGAAAGAAGTCCTTTTAATAATAAGTCTTGATTACCAATATGTCTAAAGTAAGTTGTAATATAATTTTTATCTAAAAACTTATAGTGGGCCTGTAATTTTGAAAGTTCATCAAAAATTTGATTTTCGTATTCTTCAATTAATTCAATCTTATCTTGATAATGACTATAAAAGGTTTTTCTAGTCGTATGTGCCTGTTGAGCTAGATCAATCACAGTAATTTCATCAAAGCTTTTTTCATCAAGTAATTCCCCCATTGCCCGATAAAGTTTTTGCTTTGTTTTTACTACTCTCGCATCCGTCATAAAAAATCCTCCAGTCCCACCTTGAACTAAACAATAGTCCTATTATTTTTTATAGATATTTTACTATTATTAAATGCAAAATAAAATTGGACATTCATTAATTAGTGCTATTTACGTTAACATATTTAATTACGTGTTTTACTTCTGATTGGTTTTGAGGTCGATTAACGACAAATATAATCTGTCCTAATTTAGCTGAGCCAATTTCAATAAGAGATGACATATTGGATCCATCATAAAAATGCACATTCTTATTCTTATCTATTGAATAATACACTTCTCTATCGTCTACTTTAACTTTATAGACAGTTCCTTTATTCATAAAAGCTGAGATACCGTTACTACTTGAAACAAGATTAATATTAAATTGCTTGTTTTTAAGAGCATTATTCCAAAGTGCTAAATAATTAGGATTATGGATACTTTTACTTACAAAACTTACAACACATACACCAAATTGATAGCAATTAAGTTTTTTCAAATCAGTATTATTTTTATTAACTAAGGTATTTACATTATTGATCGTAACATTTTCTACATTATCATCTACATTAATTATTAAATGTTGATTTTTTACATTATCCTTTGCCGATGGAGCCACTTTTTTTGTGTTATTGCTAACCTTTGTCGTTTGTAAAGTCTTCGAATTTTCCGATGATATATCGTTAGTCTTAACAATATATACCGTTCCTATAACTAGAACAACTACTATCGCAAGTAATCCAATTATAAAAGTTTTATCTAGCTTAAATTTTGCTTTTTTCATTACTATTCCTCCACCAAAAGCCAAGTGTTTCAGTATATACCATTATACCGATTTATAGCAAGGAAATCTTTTGAGTAATCAAACTGAAAAGAAATTACAATATGATTCTTCCTCATTAATCACGTATATTATATTTACTTTAATTAAAAATGGTTTGTATTTAGTCCTAAATTAAATGTATAATACACCTATAAGTTATTAAAAAAAAGAGCAAATATGAACATAAGCAAATATATACTAGCAAATATTTGCCATCCTCCCGAATATGGCAAAGTGGAGTTCACAAATCATGCATTAATTGGTTTAGATAGAAGTGGAATCATTCAGTTTTTACTTAAACCCACTGACGCAACCTATCAAGAAAAGCTTAAACAAGCAAAAAAGGAAGAAAGATTAATAGCTTTTGATGATAGTAAGTTGATATTACCAGGCTTTATAGATTTACACATCCATGCCCCACAATGGCCACAAGCTGGTGTGGCGCTTGATAGTCCTCTTTATGATTGGCTTGACAACTGTACTTTCCCTCTTGAGTCTAAATACTCAAATCCCGAATTTTCAAAAGAAGTTTATAACAACTTGGTTGATACTCTTTTAGCTCATGGGACAACTACTGCACTCTATTTTGCCTCAGCTAATAAAAATACAAGTCTTAGCTTAGCAAAAATTTGTGCAAAGAAAGGACAGCGAGCATTTGTCGGAAAAGTGGTAATGGATAATCCCGATCAAACACCTGACTATTATCGTGATGAAAGTAGTCAAGCTGCTTTGTTAGAAACAGAAGATTTTTGTAAAGAAGTTGAAAAACTAGCTCAAAATACCCTGCAAGGAATTTATCCTGTCATCACACCCCGCTTTATTCCTAGTTGTACTGATTCAACACTCAAAAATTTAGGAGAATTAGCCCAAACACATAACTACTACGTTCAATCTCATTGTAGTGAAAGCGATTGGGAAGACAGCTATGTTTTTAATCGGTTTGGAAAAAGTGATGCAGAAATGCTTAAAAGCTTTGGCTTATTAGGTCCAAGAAGTATTATGGCACACTGTGTAAAATTAGATACCACTGGAGCAAATATTTTCGCTGAAACAGGTACCTCAATTGCTCATTGTCCAATTTCTAACGCCTATTTTGCTAATAGTGTGTTACCTGTAGCAAAATTCCAACGGTTAGGAATAAATATCGGTTTAGGGTCCGACATTTCTGGAGGATTTAGTCCAAGTATTTATGACAACTTACGCCAAGCAGTCATTGTATCAAGATTGTTAGAAGATGGTGTCGACAGTTCCTTACCTAGTGAAAAACGTGGTAAAGCAAATAGTCGCATCACTCTCGCTAAAGCCTTTTGGCACGCAACAGTCGGAGGTGGTCAAGCTTTAAAACTAAAACTAGGATTATTTAAAAAGGACTATTCTTTTGATGCTCAAGTTATTGATTTATCAACCTTGCCAACTTATGGTGGCTTTGATAATCAAGATAGTTTATGGCAAAAAGCACTATATTTAACAAATTCACCATCAATTAAAGCAGTTTTTGTTCAAGGAAAAAAGGTATATCAAAATCAACTATAAGGAGTAAAAAATGGCAAACAAAAACGGTAATTTAACCATCGGTCCAGATCAAAATGTTCCAACCTCTCAAGCAATTATTTTAGGATTGCAGCACGTCCTAGCAATGGATGTTTATGTTCCTCCATTTATTATTGCGACTAGCTTAGCACTTTCTAGTAGCGATGCTTCTGGGTTAATTCAATCAACATTTTTAGGTGCAGGATTGGCAACACTTGTACAAGTGTTGTTCTTTATGAAACTTCCAGTATGTCAAGGTCCATCGTTTGTTCCAATTGGAGCTATAATTGGAATTTATCTAGGTACAAGTGGAAAAATGGGTAGCGTTCTAGGGGCATGTTTAGTAGGTGCTATTATTGTTACTCTTTTTGGTTTTTTAGGTGTTTACCAGTGGATAGTTAAAACTTTTATTCCTCCACTAGTCAGTGGAACAATCATTACAATTGTAGGACTTAGCTTAATTCCTTCCGCTTTAAAAGACAATATTTATACCGTGACAAAAAATGGTCCTTCTCTAAGTCAAAATATTACTTTAGCAATTATTACTGGTATTACCTTAATCTTCTGTTCCATGATTTCCGATTATTTACCAAAATGGGGTAAATTCTTCAGAATTGCTTCAGTTATTATCGCTTTATTTGTTGGTTGTGTTTTTGCTTCATTTATGGGCGTTTTAAATTTATCTTCAGTTAGTTCAGCACCATTATTTAGCATCCCTCATATTGCCTTTATTAATTATCATTTAAGTTTTTCTTGGTCCACAATTCTCACCATGTTAATCATTTATATGGTTCTTCTTGCAGAAACTACCGGGACTTGGTTTGCAGTAAGCTCAGTTATTGATGAACCACTTTCTGATAAGCAAATTAACCATGGAGTTATTGGTGAAGGTGTAGGTTGTATTTTAGCAGCACTTGGTGGTGCTACACCAGTTACTGGTTACTCTACAAATGCCGGTGTTATTTCAATTACTGGAGTAGCAAGTAGAAAAGTGTTCGTTTTTGCTGGTGTTTGGTTTGTTATTCTGTCTTTCATTGGAAAACTCTCCGCTTTAATCAATGCTATTCCAGCTGCTGTTATTGGTGGCGTATTTGCCATTGTAACTATCATTATTATGTTAAGTGGTTTTAGAGTTATTAAGAATTATGATTTTAACGAACGTGAAATGTATGTTGTTGGTATCCCACTTGTATTTGCTTTAGCACTAATTTTCTTACCTAGTTCAGCAACAACACATCTTCCTCAATTTTTAAAGTTCTTATTTGACTCCCCTGTAGCAATTGGTGCTATTATTGCAATTATTATGAATAAGGTTTTACCTGAAAAGAATGCTTAAAGGATGCGTAAAAGGGATGATGCGTAAAAACATCATCCCTTTTAGTATGCAATCAATTATTTATTCCATAAAAACTTAATCAACACCTGATCTACTTGTTTATTTTCATGAAGCTTACTATGTTGACCCATTTTCCCTAAAATTTCTTTTTCTGTATAGGATTTAACATGAGGTGCAATTAAATACTTGAGTGAGCGTGAAGATACATTTGATACTATACCATCAGAATTACTTCCATCATTTAAATTACCATAAATATTTAAAACTGATACCCCTTTAGGATATAGAGATCTCATCTTTAGCAATTCCTTGTAAATATTATTCATTTGTTCAGGCTTACCATCATGATTCAAGGTAGTATAAGAGGTTTTATCATAGGCAATAATCCCATTGAAATGGCCTGCTATATCTACCTGTTTTTCCAACTTAGGCAAACTTTTTCTTTTTCCATAATCCATCAACAAGTACATAATACTCATATTTCCCATTGAATGGCCTACTAAATTCATTTTCTTATAATGATATTGCTTTTGTACAGCCATAATCGCTGCATAAGCATACTTAGCATCTGTATGATAATTAGTATTTTCGTTATCCAAATATCCAACTTTTACAATTGGATTTTTTGCTTGCTTAGAAATAGCATTTTGAATATGAGCTACTCCATTTGAATCAACTATTACAGTCAAGACATCTTTAGTAACACCAGCTTTTTTAGCCGCATTTACCATCTGCTTTTCAGCATTAATGCTTGAACCCCAACCATGAAAAAAGAAAGTAACTACTCTTTTATCAGCTTGTTTAGCATTTGTAGCAGGTACGCTACTAGCGCTTTTTTCTGCTTTTTTTGTTGAAGAGCAAGCCGTCAAAGTTAAACAAGCTACTATACAGTAGAATATCTTTAGTATTTTCTTCATCATTAATTACTCTTTTCTATTAACTTACAAAAAAAGCCCGCACTTAGGCAGGCTTTTAGTGTTTAGGATTATAGTAATTGATATGTAATTTTCTTTCTAATTTGCTAATTTTAGGTCCTAAAATACTATGCGCTAATCCGCTAATTAAAGCTAAGAACGCATAAACTAGAATTCCAACTCCAACACAAATTCCAACCAGAATCATTGCAGTAACTCGGCGATCAGCCGGAATGAATCTTCCCAGAATAAACTGTAAAGCAAAAATTACTATAAACATTATTGCTGAAAAACTTACGATTCCAATAAAGCGACGCTTCGTTCTTTTAAAGTTGAAATGAAAGGCTACTTTTAAATGCTTCAATGAAAGCAAAATTGTAAACATAAAAGCTAAATCAGTCGCAAGTAATGGCCCATTAATCTGGAACAAGCGGATAAGTGGATATTGGATGATACATTTAATAATTAAGCCAACTACTAAATATTTTATGGCGAGTATGTTTTCTGATAATCCTTGTTGAACAGCCATCAAAACAGTAAATAGTCCTAAAATGATAGCTGTAAATGATGCAATGAATAACACGTTGCTACCCACAGGATCAAAACCATAAAAGATAGTATAAATTGGAGTACTAATAGCTGCCATCCCGAAAGCAGATGGAATCATAAAGAAAAAGAATAACTCTAATGTGTTTTCAATTTGTTTCCGAATATCCTGATAGTCTCTTCTTGCTCTAGCACCTGATAAAAGTGGTATTGCAGTAACTGCCATTGCTGTTGACAAAGAGACAATAATCATAATCAGCTTATTAGCATTTAGTCCAAACAAAGCATACATACTTTCAATTTGGTCAAAACTAGCATGTACAAAGCTAGCCATGATTGGATGGAATGTATATTGATCCACTAACTGAAAAATGTTAATTCCTGAATCAATAATAATAAAAGGAATAGATTGTTGTACTATTTCTAATAATAAGCTATTAGTCGAAACTTGAAGTTCATTATTAGAATTTTCAACCAAATCATCCATTTCTCTTTTTTGCTTTTGATAATAGTAAACCAAAAGTAAAATTCCAAACATCGCACCAATTGCCGCAGCTAAATTAGATTGGGTAACTGCTCGCAAATAATTTCCGTCTTGCATCTTCATAATGACATATGCAGTCATAAGCATCCATGCCACTCGAGCAAGCTGTTCAATAAACTGCGATAAAGCACTCGGCATCATATCATTAAACCCTTGAAAATACCCACGCATGATACTCATTAAAGGAATAATTAATATTGCATAAGATAAGCTTTTTAACACAGGAATTTGTCTTGGATCTTGTCCAGCTAATATTGGAGCCAGTCCAAACATTAAGCCCGCACAAACAATTCCAAAGCCAATCATTAAGAGCAAGCCACGATGAAATAATTTACGAGATACGCCATACTCATTTAAAGCATTATATTTGGCTATTTGCTTGGCAACTGCACCAGGAATACCTGCAGTTGAAACTATTATAAATAAACTATAAATATTATAGCTTTGTGCAGTTATGGCATTAGCTAAATTACCATCTTTCCCCATCCATGCATACCAAGGAATAATGTATAATGCACCTAAAATTCGTGAAAGAATCGAACCAGCTGTCATCCAAGCAGAGCCTTTTAAAAGTTGGGCCTGAGAATCTTTATTTTCTATATTTTTATTTTTCATACTTTTTCCCATTCAAGAATGTTATGTATTAATTCTACTATCTAAAAAATACAATCTAATAGAATTAGCTCTATTTAGGAAAAAATTAACCTATTTAGCCACAATATTAACAATCTTGTTTGGAATTACAATAACCTTCTTTACATCCTTACCTTCAAGGAATTTTGGAACATGGTGATCTGCCATAGCAGCTTTTTCAAGTTCATCTTTTGCTGCATCTTTTGCTGCTGAAAACTTACCACGTAACTTACCGTTAACTTGAACCATAATTTCAACTGTTGATTCAACTAATTTTTCTGGATCAAATTTTGGCCATTCAGCATAAGAGATACTTTCGTTGTGACCCAAAACTTGCCAAATTTCTTCCATCATATGAGGAGCAACAGGTGCAAGCAATTTTACAAAGCCTTCTGCATATTCCATAGGGATTGTTTTAGCCTTTTGTGCTTCATTTACAAAGACCATCATTTGTGAAATAGCAGTATTAAAGTGTAAGCTTTCGAAGTCTTCGGTAACTTTCTTAACAGTTTGGTTGTATATCTTGTCTAAACTGCCATCATTTTCTTCAACTACTTTATCGCTAACAATTGGATCTAAGTCTAAATCATTTACAAATAAACGCCATACCCGGTCTAAGAACTTTTTAGTTGAAGCTGGACCATTATCATCCCAATCAATTGAAGCATCTAATGGCCCCATAAACATTTCGTAAGTTCTAAGTGAATCAGCACCATATTCTTCAATTACTTCATCAGGGTTAACAACGTTACCCTTTGATTTGCTCATCTTATCATGATCTTTCAAGATTAAACCTTGATTGTATAGACGTTGGAATGGTTCTTTAGTTGGCACAACACCCAAATCATAAAGAACCTTGTGCCAAAATCTAGCGTATAACAAGTGACGCACAGCATGTTCTGCACCACCAATGTATAAGTCAACTGGTAACCACTTCTTAAATAATTCATAGTCACCTAACTTTTCATTGTTGTGTGGATCGACATAACGTAAGTAATACCATGAAGATCCAGCCCAATTAGGCATAGTATTAGTTTCGCGCTTACCTTTTCGACCATTTTCATCAACAACATTTACCCAATCAGTTAAGTTAGCAAGAGGACTTTCCGGAGTTCCACTTGGCTTGATATCAGTGGCATGTGGCAATACTAATGGTAACTCATCTTCAGGAACTAAAGTAGTTTCACCATCTTCCCAGTGAATTACTGGAATTGGTTCACCCCAGTATCTTTGACGACTGAAGTCCCAGTCACGAAGTTTGTAATTAACTTTAGCTTCACCTAAGTTATGTTCTTCAAGGTAGGCAATAATCTTCTTCTTAGCATCTTCAATATTCAAGCCATTTAAGATATCACTATTTACGTGTACACCATCATCGACAAAGGCTTCTTTATCCAAGTCGCCACCTTCAATAACACGTTTAATTGGTAAATCATGCTTTTTAGCAAATTCATAATCTCTTTGGTCATGAGCTGGAACTGCCATAACAGCACCAGTACCATAGCTTGCTAAAACATAATCCCCAATCCAAACTGGTACTTCTTCACCATTTACAGGGTTAATTGCAAATGCTCCGGTAAATACACCGGTCTTATCCTTGTTCAAATCAGTTCTTTCAAGATCTGACTTAGATTCAACTTCTTTGATATAAGCTTCAACAGCCGCTTTTTGTTCAGGAGTGGTAATTTCCTTAACAAGTGGATTTTCTGGAGCTAATACAGTGTAACAAACGCCATATAAAGTGTCTGGACGGGTAGTATATACTTCAAAGTTCTTATCGCTATCTTTAATCTTAAAACGAACTTGAGCTCCTTCAGACCGACCAATCCAGTTTCTTTGCATTTCCTTAACTGGTTCTGGCCAATCTAACTCATCTAAGTCTTCTAAAAGTCTATCAGCATAAGCTGTCATTTTAAGCATCCATTGGCGCATATTACGACGGTATACTGGATAACCACCACGTTCAGTTTTGCCATCAACGATTTCTTCGTTAGCTACAACTGTCCCTAAATCTGGAGACCAGTTAACTGGAACTTCTGCTTCATAAGCAAGTCCCATCTTATACATTTGTTCAAAAACCCATTGAGTCCACTTATAGTAATTAGGATCACTAGTCTTAACTTCACGGTCCCAATCATAAGAAAAGCCCAACATATTAAGTTGTTTCTTAAAGTTAGCAATATTTTCATCAGTTACAACTGCTGGGTCTTGTCCAGTCTTTAAAGCATATTGTTCAGTTGGCAACCCAAATGCATCCCACCCCATTGGGTGAAGCACGTTGTAGCCTTGTGCGCGCTTCATTCTTGAAACAATATCAGTTGCAGTATATCCTTCTGGGTGACCTACGTGAAGTCCTTTACCAGATGGAAATGGGAACATATCCAAGGCATAATAATTTTTCTTCTTTGGATCTGTGCCGGTTTTAAAAGTATTATGTTCTGCCCAATACTTTTGCCACTTCTTTTCAACTACTTTGTGGTTATACATAAATACCTCCTAAATAAAAAAGTCCTATGAAAAAATCATAGGACGAAACATCGCGGTACCACCTAAGTTCCATGAATAAACATGACACTCAATAGTATCTTAAAGCGATACCAAACTACGGGCTCGTAAAAAGGCGAGTTCAAAATCCTACTTAAAGTCTTTCACCAACCGACTTTTCTCTAAACAAGCAGTTAATTTTTACTACTCCTTACCCTTTATTATCTTATTGACAATAATTATAATTTACCACATAAGCTTAATTTTAACAAAGGTGAATATTGATATGAAAGAAAAAAATAATCTTATTCGTTTTAGCATCTTAACCCTCTTTTCTTGTGCTTTTTATGTATTTTGGGTATTCAGTGTTGCTTATCAAGCAAGTTTTATTAAAGGGTTCGACAAACTATTTATAAGTTTAATTGCTAATCAAAACAAAACTGAATTATTTATTTTGAAGCATTTAACAGTTCTAGCTAATACTCCTGTAGTCATTGGATACACCGTAGTCTTAGTAATATTTTTACTTTTTAAAAAGAAATATGCATTAGCAAGTTTTAGTACTTTTGTAATGGTAACTGCTAATGGAAATAATTGGCTATTAAAGCATATTGTCCAGCGTCCACGTCCAACAGTTCCACATTTAGTAAAGGCAACTGGTTATTCATTTCCTAGTGGACACTCAGCTGGAAGTATGTCAATCTGCCTAGTTTTGATAGTAGTTGTCATCGTGTTAATGAAAAAAGGTATATTGAAGCGATTATTATTAATCACTCTCCCAATACTTCCTTTCATTATTGGAATGAGTCGTATTTATGTCCACGTTCATTATCCAAGTGATGTAGTCGGTGGATTTATTGAAGCAATAACTTTCTTCTTGTTAGGATTATTAATATTTAGAACTAAAATTACTCAACAAAAAAAGGTGCGTGATTAATCAAATCACACACCTTTTTTGTTATTTCTCTCTATAAGTTTGATTAATTATTAATGCTAATATAATCACAATAAAACTCGTAATATAAACACTCTGCAAGCTGATATGTAAAACATTTCGCAAGTCTGGTATTAAATTACTTGCCAACTGATGTACCTTTTGTGAGTTAACCACCTTATTCATCATCGACATATTTAATTTGGGATATTGAGCCAACTTATTAGCCATTACACTATTAAAGACAATTCCATAAATTGAAACCATAATAGTTTGACCTAAATATTTCATAAGAGTATTAAAAGCAGTAGCCACTCCTATATTCTCTTTACCAACAATTACCTGACTTTTAACTTGGGTAGTTGTAGTAATTGCACCAAATGTTAGACCATGGAAAAAAGTAATAGTACAAAATACCCAAAATGGAGTATATCTTGGTATTATTATCAAACTTAAATTTGCTATAAGTAAAAGTACTATTGAATATGCAATTAACTTTTTAGAACCTAATTTGGTCATTAAATTACCTACAACAAATGAGCCAACCACCCACATAAGCGCACTAGGTGTTACTGCAAAACCTGCAATAGATGCTGATAATCCATTTATACCTTGCATCCACGTTGGTAAATAAAACTCTAAGCCTATTACTACTCCCATAATAAGTAAAGTGATTGCATTTTGAGCAACAAACTCTTTATTTCTAAACATTTCAAGTGGCATAAGTGGATCGGCTGCCTTTTGCTCAGCTTTCTTAAAAAGTACCAAAGATGCACAACTTAAAACTATTAAAATCCCTAAGATTAAGATTGAATACTTTTCACTTAGCCCTTGTAAAAAGAGCATAAATGCTAATAAAAAGCTAACTAAAAAAATTGTCCCTTGAAGATCCAATTTTCCTTCTTTAGGAGTAATTTCTTCTTTAAAGAAGAAGCTAATTAATAAAAATGCCAAAATTCCAAAAGGTAAATTAATATAAAATACCCAATGCCAAGTAAGATGTTGAACAATAAATCCTCCAAGTAGTGGGGCAATTACTGATGCTAATCCCCAAAAACTTGAATTTAGACCTATCATTTTGGCACGTTTATTTAGGGGATACATGTCAGCAAGCATTGTAATTGCAACTGGCTGAATCGCACCAGAACCTAACCCTTGAACAACTCTAAAAATAATCAATTGGAGCATATTTTGTGAAAGCCCACATAAACAAGAGCCAAGTACAAAAACAAAAATTCCAAATAAAAATACTGGTTTTCTTCCAAAACGGTCAGCCATTTTACCATATAATGGAGTTGAAATTGCAGTCATTAACAAAAAGGTTGAAACAACCCAGTTCATAATTTCTAGTCCATCTAAATCAGAAACAATGGTTGGCATAGCAGTTGAAACAATAGTCCCCTCAACTGCACTCATAAAAGTAGTCAAAAAGATAGCAAAAGTGACAATCGCAATTCTTCTTTTTCCCATTTATTTGACCTTCTAATTTTCTTTAATAAAGTCTAAAAGAGCTTGGGTTTTATCGGTTCTTTCCCAAGGTAAATCAATATCAGTTCTGCCGAAATGTCCATAAGCAGCAGTTTGACGGTAAATCGGGCGTCTTAAATTAAGCATTTCAATAATTCCTGCAGGTCTTAAATCGAATACTGCCCTAACAGCCTTTACTAAAACATCATTTGCTACTTTACCAGTTCCTTCTGTATCAATTCGAACAGAAACAGGGTGGGCTACTCCGATGGCATAAGCTAATTGAACTTCACATTTTTTGGCAAGTCCAGCCGCCACAATGTTTTTGGCAACATATCTAGCTGCGTAACTAGCACTACGATCCACTTTAGTCGCATCTTTACCAGAAAAAGCACCACCACCATGACGTGCATATCCACCATATGTATCAACAATTATCTTTCTACCAGTTAAACCAGAATCTCCCTTAGGACCTCCAATAACAAATCGGCCAGATGGATTAATTAAATATCTTGTATCGCTATCAAGTAACTTTTCAGGAATAACTACTTTAATTACATCTTCAATCATTGCACGCTTAATTTCTTCATTTGAAACTTCAGCATCAGTTTGAGTAGAAATAACAACAGTATCTACTCGCTTAGGTTGATCATTTTCGTCATATTCAACAGTAACTTGAGCTTTACTATCTGGTCTAAGCCAGTCAAGAATATGATTTTTTCTAAGTTCCGCAACCTTTCTCATTAATCGGTGAGCTAAAGAAATTGGCAATGGCATCAATTCAGGTGTCTCATCAATTGCGTAACCAAACATTAGCCCCTGATCACCTGCGCCAATTTTATCCAAGATATCAGAATCTTTGCTATCTCTAGTTTCAATAGAATGATCGACCCCTTCAGCAATATCTGGGGATTGTTCATCAATATCAACCATAACAGCACAATTATTACCATCAAATCCAAGACTTGGATCATTGTAACCAATATCTAAAATTGTTTGGCGTACAACACTCTGAATATCAACATATGCAGAAGTGGAGATTTCACCAAAAACAAAAACCATACCAGTAGTTACAATAGTTTCACAAGCAACACGACCATTTGGATCTTCTTTTAAAATGGCATCTAAAACAGCATCAGAAATTTGATCAGCAATTTTATCTGGATGTCCTTCTGAAACTGACTCTGAAGTAAATAAACGTTTTTCCATAATGTCCCCCTATAGACAAGCTATTCGGTTACAAGGCATCTTCGTATAACGAATCCTATCAGGACTTGAACCGATCTGATAAATTTAACAATTTGTTCCTAAGGTATAAAAAAAGAACCACCTAAATGGTGGTTCTCTTTAGGAACTATGGAGGATACAGGGCTCGAACCTGTGACCTCCTGCTTGTAAGGCAGATGCTCTCCCAGCTGAGCTAATCCTCCATAAATGACCCGTACGAGATTTGAACTCATGTTACCGCCGTGAAAGGGCGGTGTCTTAACCACTTGACCAACGGGCCAGATCTCTCGAGCACGAATATTAATATACCAAATTTATTGATAATTGACAAGTCTTTTTTTAAAACTTTATTCGCTTTCAAGTTAACGGAGTGTGAGGGATTTGAACCCTCGATACAGGTTAAAGCCCGTATACATGATTTCCAATCATGCTCCTTCAGCCACTCGGACAACACTCCATTACTCCGGTTGCCAGATTCGAA
>NZ_JBLTIM010000006.1:0-20823 GCF_055362665.1 Lactobacillus fornicalis | reverse complement strand
TAACTAGCACCACGCGTATCTTTATATACTTCTGCATTTATTGCCGAATGTATTCGAGCTGGGATAAACTCTGTGGGAGATGGCCAAATGGAGGGAGCAAGAAGTAATGGAATGACTTATATGCAAGCGATGCGTTTTGTTATTTTGCCCCAAGCATTCAAAGTAGCTATCCCTTCATTAGGTAATCAATTTATTAATTTAATAAAAAATTCTAGTGTCTTAGCATTCGTAGCTGGTTTTGATCTGATGTATCAAGGCGATGTAATTGCTTTTTCAAGTTTTCAAACTGTTAATACATATTTAGTTGTAGGTTGCTTTTATTTAGTTTTAACATTACCACTCAGCTATTATATGCGTTATTTAGAAAAGAAAATTGCTTAGGAGGGGTGATAAAAAATGTCTACGTTTATTAATGCTTATTCCCCCACAAACCTACGCTTTTTGTTTGAAGGATTGCTAGTAACAGTTGAAGTATCAATTATTTCTATTGTGCTAAGTTACATTATTGGCTTAATTTTAGGTACAATTAGATATATGAAGATTAAATATGTTTCAGCAATAGTGGGTGTTATTATTGATATTATTAGGAATTTACCATTGTTATTAATTATTTTCTTTACATACTTTGGTTTTCCTGAATTAGGTATTCACGCTTCACCATTTTGGGCAGCGATTAGTGCCTTAGTGATTTTTGAATCAGCAATGCTGGCGGAAATTGTACGTGGCGGTATCCAAGCTGTTCCAGATGGTCAAATGGAAGGGGCAAGAAGTAATGGGATGACGTATTTACAAGCAATGCGTTATGTCATCATGCCACAGGCAATGCATATGATGATGCCAGCCTTGCTGTCGCAATTTGTTTCTTTAGTTAAGGACACTTCGCTAGCAACAATCATCATTTTGCCAGAGCTTTTATATCATGCTCAAATTATTTATAGTCAAAATACGACTTATATGATTCCAATGTATTTAATAATTGCTGCAATGTATTTTGTTGTTTGCTTTGCTTTATCGTTATTTGCACAACGGTTAAGAAAAAAATTGGGAAAAGAGGCCTAAAAGGCCTTTTTTTCTGCTTGACTAAGTAAGCGCTTTTGTGTAAAAAGGTAGAGAAGTATTTTTTGAGGTAGATAAAGAATGGATATAAGTTTAAGTGGTTTTTTACAGAGTTTAGCGAACCCAGCAATGTTAACTACAGTTGTTTTGACCTTAGGAGTTATTTTCGTTAATGGCTGGACAGATGCACCTAATGCAATTGCTACTACAGTTACCACTCGTGGAATGGCTGCTAAACCAGCGATTATTATGAGTGCTGTTTTTAATTTCTTAGGCGTTTTAATAATGACCCAGATTAATGCAAGTGTAGCAGAAACTATTTCAAATATGGTTGATTTTGGTGGTGATGCTCATGCTTCGATGATTGCATTGGCTGCAGCACTTTTTTCAATTGTAGTCTATAGTGTGGGAGCTTCAATTTTCGGTATTCCTACTAGTGAAAGTCATTCATTGATTGCTGGTTTGACCGGAGCGGCAATTGCAATTCAAGGCAGTTTCAAAGGTATAAATTGGAATGAATGGATTAAAGTCTTATATGGTATGGTTTTAAGTTTAGTATTAGGCTTTGCTTTAGGTTGGATTATTTGTAAATGCGTCATTCTAATTTGTCAAAGCATGGATCGTAGGAAAACTAATCGTTTCTTCTCTGGTGCACAAATTGCTGGTGCAGCAGCAATGAGTTTTATGCATGGAGCTCAAGATGGTCAAAAGTTTATTGGTGTTTTGTTATTAGGAATGGCTTTTGTCAATGGGCAGTCAAGTGCTACAAGTATGGTGATTCCAGTTTGGTTAATGATGCTTTGTTCAATCACGATGGGGGTTGGGACAAGTGTTGGTGGAGAAAAGATTATTAAATCTGTTGGAATGGACATGGTAAAATTAGAACCATTTCAAGGCTTTTCTTCTGATTTAGCAGGGGCAATCAGTATCCTGATATCAACCCTTTATGGTATTCCAATTTCAACTACACATGCTAAAACTAGTTCAATTATGGGAGTTGGAGCGGTTAAAAGACTTAGTTCTATTAATCTTAATGTAGTTAAAGATATGGTCTTAACATGGATATTTACTTTCCCAGGGTGTGGACTTATCGCGTATTTAATGGCAAAGCTATTTTTATTAGTATTTTAAGGGGATAAAATAATGAGTAGAAAATCAGATCAATATTATTTTGATACTTTTTTAAAGTGTGCAAATTTTGCATATGAAGCTAGTCAATTACTTAATGAAGTGGTTAATGATTATACATCTGATCGTGTATCAAATTTAACAGATAAGATGCACGAAATAGAACATAATGCTGATCATGAAAAACATGAAATGACAGAAGTATTAATCAAGGCTTTTGTTACACCAATTGAGCGTGAAGATATTATGGAATTGGCTCATAATATTGATAATATGGTTGACCGAATTGAAGATGTATTAATGCGACTTTACTGTGATAATATTCAAAAAATTCGTCCAGAAATTTTGCCAATCTGTGAATTATTAATTCAAAACACAAATGAAGTTGTGGAATTAATTAAGGACTTACCAAAGTTTAAAAAGAATGCCGAATTTAAAGAACATATTGTCAATATCAACACGATGGAAGGAAAAGCTGATGTAATGTTTATTGATAATATGCGTAACTTACATGTGCATGAAAAAGATGCTTTACAAGTATTAGTTTGGAGAGATATTTTTAATTGTTTAGAGCGTTGTCATGATGCTTGTGAAGATGTGGCATCAAGTGTTGAAAAGATTGTTTTGAAGAATGCTTAATTTTAAAGCTAGAAAAAAGAAGGTTGGAAATCAACCTTCTTTATTTGTGTTTATTAGTATTTTTTATCTTCTTAATTATTGTTTCCAAGCAGCTGTTAATTTACTTTGACCAGTTGTGACGTCACTAGTCCAGTTTTTCTTTTTGCCAGCATCTGCTAGGATAGTTTGCATATTTGCATTGATTTGATCATATGCACTTTCTGAGTTCTTAGTTACAGGTAAGTAGTAAAGCTTTTTAGTTGTTGCTTCTAAAATAGCAGGAACCTTGCTGGTTTTTGAAGCCTTGTAACTTGCTGAATCTAAAACATCAGTGTTAACTGGCATATAACCAGTTTTATTAGCCCAAGTAGTCTGACTTGCTTTGCTGGTTAGGAATTTAAGGTATTTGAAAGCTGCAGTTCTTTGTAATTTAGTAGCTTTACTGAACATATAAATATCCGTACCTTGTTGAACATTTATAGAACTTGGACGAGCAGCTATTCCATATTCATTACCTTGAGTTAAACCACTTTTTACATAGGCTTCATTAGCTGTTGAACCTACAAACATTGCAACTTTTCCTGAATCAAATGGTGTTGACATGTACTTCTCAGTACCAGCCATCATAAAGTAACCATCTTTTACACCATCAGCATAATAATTAATAACGGCTTTGGATTCAGAGCTAGCAAAATTTAACTTCTTGTTGAAGTCAATGCCCTTTTCTTTCATTGCCAACATGTAGTAGTTATTAAGTGAGTCAAAACCGACTCCTTTAACTTTATGTTCGCTCTTTTCATAGATTTCTTGGCTAGCTTTCTTTAATTCTGACATCGTTTTAGGCACTTTAACGCCGTATTTATCTAAAAGTGTTTTGTTATAGAATAAAACTTCAACGGATTTATTAAATGGAACGCCATATTGAGTGCCGTTAATTTTTGCTCCATCCCAAAGAGCTGACTTTATTTTACTGTTAGAATATGATCCCCAACCAATTTCTTTATTATTAACATAAGGTGTAAGGTTGACTAACATTTTGTTTTGAGCAGCGCTATATAACCAACCAGGATATGCTTGTGTAATAGTAGGTAAATTCTTAGGTGATTGTAAACCAGATACTAATTTGGATTGTAAATCTCCTAAATTTCCACCTTGGTTTTGCAATTGAACCTTAATATTAGGATTCTTTTTTTCAAATTCCTTAGTCAAGTTTTCGAGTGTTGACTTACTAGTTCCAGTTAAAGAATACCAAAAGGTAATAGTGGTTTTTTTGGTAATTTTAGTTGGAATTGAACTTGAACTAGAGGAAGTTTTATTTCCTGTAGAACAAGCAGTAGCTAACAATGATACCCCTAGCATTGCGGCTAGAGCAACTTTATTTTTAAACTTCATAAAATGGGATCCTCCCCCAACCTAAAAAATCAACTGTGTTAAAACATTAACAAACACATGCTAATTCTAACATAATTTGCCTTTAAATTCGATATTTAAGGAAATAATGTTCCTAATTGACCTTGGTCTTTCACTAATTTAAGATTAGATTGTAAAGAATTTGCAAAAAGTTCGAACTTGGAATAGGCTAATAAGATAATCATTCAGAAAATGAGGCGGAAATTATGAACGATGAACCTTTAGTATATATGTATTCTGTCGGAAAGCGGAAACCTTATGACTACGATTATGCAAATCGGCAAAGTAATACACAAAATCCGTGTCCGTTTTGTAATCCTCAAACCTTGACAGATATTTATGAAACAGATGGTGATAAAATTTTGCTTCATAATAAGTATCCAACTTTAAAAGATACGATGCAGACTATTTTGATTGAGTCCAGTGACCATCAAGGCGATATTTCAACTTATACTAGAGAAGAAAATCGGGAGTTGATGAAGTTTGGTTTAAAGTGCTTCCAAAAGATGTATAATTCGGGTGATTATCAGAGTGTTCTTTGGTATAAAAACTTTGGACCAAAATCTGATGGTTCATTGCAACATCCCCATATGCAGATTGTGGGACTTGATAAAATGGATGGTTATAAAAATATTCAAGAAAATAATTTTACCGGCTTTGAAGTTGGTAAGAGTGGGGACGTTGAAATGAACCTATCTAAGCGTCCTGTACAAGGATATCAAGAAGTAAATATTGTGACATGGCACAATCAAAATCTAGATACTTGGGCAGATTTAATTCAAAAATCTACTCAATATGTAAGAAGTGTCTTGTCACATGGGGTAGATTCGTATAATCTATTCTTCTATCCAATAAAAAATGGCGAAGGGACATGCTGTAAAGTTATCCCAAGATTTTATGCTCCCCCATATTTTGTTGGCTATAAATTATCTCAAGTTGATGATGATGAAACTCTTGAATGGGAAGCAGCCAGATTAAAGGGGTTCATTACTAGTGGAATTAGCCTGACTTAAGTTATTTTTTTATTTTCGATAACTAGGTTATAATATGGTTAACCGCTTTCATGAAAGGAAATTGATATGAAAAAGATTGTTGTTGTAGGGTCAAGTAATGTCGATACCACCCTCCATGTAGTAGATTTTCCAAAGCCTGGTGAAACTATTAATGCACTTGATATTACAGAAGCAGGTGGCGGAAAGGGTGCCAATCAAGCAATCGCTGCTGCTAAGGCTGGGAGTGAAACTTACTTCATTAATCGAGTTGGTGAAGATTCATCAGGGCGATTTATTTTGAAGCAATTGAAGTGTTATGGTGTTGATACCACTTATGTCCAAACTACTTCTGGTACCAATACAGGACATGCATACATCAATTTGAATGAAGCTGGTCAAAATAATATTATTATTGATCATGGTGCCAATTATGAATTAAGTATTGATGATATTGATGCTGCCGAAGAATTGATTAAAGATAGTGATGCGATTATTACACAATTAGAAACACCAATTGAAGTAGCTATTGAAGCATTTAAAATTGCTAAGAAAAATAATGTGGTTACAGTTTTAAATCCAGCACCTGCAATTAAAGACCTTCCTAAAGAGCTACTAAAATTAACAGATATGATTGCACCTAATGAAACTGAAAGTAGCTTAATTACAGGAATTGAAGTTACGGATTTAGAATCAATCAAGGCTAATAGTGATAAGCTACATGAATTAGGTATTGAAAATGTAGTTATTACATATGGTGATAAGGGAAGTTACATTTCAACTTCCAATGTTGAAAAACTAGTCCCAGCATTTAAAGTGGAAGCGGCAGATACAACTGGGGCTGGAGATACTTTTATTGGCTTTTTGACAAGTCAATTGAATGCTGACTTTTCTAATATTGAACAAGCTGCTACATTTGCAGCTCGTGCATCATCAATTGCTGTGAGCAGATTAGGGGCTCAGCCTTCAATCCCTACTTACAACGAAGTTAAGGAATTAATGGGGAGAGAATAATGGATAAAAATACGCAAGATGAACTAAAAAAAGAAGCAGCTAAAGTAGCAGCTGACAAAGTTCAAGCTGGTTCTGTTTTAGGTGTTGGAACCGGATCTACTGTAAAGTTTTTCATTGATTGGTTAGGTGAGCGTAAAGAAAAAGAAGGTCTAACTTTGAAGCATATAGTAACTACTTCTAGTCGCTCAAAAAAGCAATTAGAAAGTTATGGCTTTAAAGTAGATGAATTAGCAGATGTTGATGAAGTAGATTTAACTGTTGATGGGGCTGACCGTGTTGACAGCCAACTAAATGGCATCAAAGGTGGCGGAGCTGCTTTAACACTAGAAAAAAATGTTGCTGTTAATTCTAAAAAGAATATTTGGATTGTTGATGAAAGCAAAGTGGTTGACCACTTATCAGGATTTAAGTTACCAGTTGAAGTCTTGCCCGTTTCTTGCATGCAAGTAAAAAAGCGCCTTGAAAAAGAAGGCCTAAATCCAGAGTTTAGAATGAATGGTAATCAGAAGTTGACTACACATTATGGCAACTATATTTTAGATTTAGATGTTAGCCCAATACCTGTTCCAACTGGTTTGGCAGATTATCTTGATCATACTGTTGGTGTGGTTGAACATGGTTTGTTCTTAAATATTTGTGATGAAGTAATCGTTGCTAAAAGTAACGGAACAATTCAAGAAATTAAGCGCTAATTTAACTTAATTTTAGAATAAGACGAAGATAATTATCTTTGTCTTTTTATTTTTGATATGATAATTTAAAAGATTTTTGAAGGAGAAAGCAATGAATAAGAAACCATTAATTATTAGTACTGATCCAGGTATTGATGATGCAGTTGCATTAACGATTTCTTTATTTGCTAAAGAACTTGATGTTAAGCTAATTGCTGCAACATGGGGAAATGTTAATTTAGAAAAAACTCTTAATAATACTTTGAAATTAGAAACATTTTTAGGTACTAAAGTACCGGTGGTATCGGGAGCTAAATTACCATTAGTGAAGAAGCCAATTGATGCATCTGAAGTGCATGGTAAAAGTGGAATGGATGGGTTCGACTTCCCTGAACCAGATAAAGGATTATTGGTTTCTGGTTTAGCAGCCACCAAAATTCATGAAGTTGTTGCTAATAGCTCTGAAAAAGTTACTTTGATGCAAATTGGACCAGCAACTGACTTTGCTCTGTACTTTAGACAATATCCAGATGACTTGGAAAAAATTGAAGAATTAGTTATTATGGGTGGAGCAATTGGTCGAGGAAATTATGGACCATATGATGAATACAATGTTAGTGGTGATCCTGAAGCAGCTAAAATTGTTTTTGAAAGTGGAGTAAAAATTCGAGTTGCGCCTCTTGAGCTGGGTCATCAAGCCTTTGTTAAGCAAGATACAATGGATATTGTTAGAAATTATGGAAAAAACGGCGATATGCTGTATTCTATCTTGTCTAATTTACATGATGGGACCTTAACTGATGGTCTTGAAATTTATGATGCCTTAGCAGTAGGGATGCTACTTGCACCAGATATGTATACTTTTAAGCCAGCTTTTGTGGCAATTGATACAAATGATTCTTATACTTATGGTGCTAGTGTAATGGACTTTGATAACTTTTTTGGTAAACCAGCAAATGCAGAAATTGGAGTTGCAATTGATCGAGAACAATTTGTAAGCTGGTTTGCCAAGGTTTTAAAAGAAGCAGATAAGTAAAGAGAGAAGATTGAAATGACTGATTTCGTCTATCGCGCTGTAATGCGTGATATTAAACAAAATATTCTCGCTCAAAAATATGAAGATATGCGCTTGCCAGATGAGCGCAGCTTGGCTAGTCATTATCAAGTATCACGGTCTTCAATGAAGCGGGCGCTTGAGTTATTGGCGCAACAAGGTATTATCTTTAAAAAGCGGGGAAGTGGGACTTTCATTAATCCACTGTATTTAAAAAATCAAGCCTTGTTCCGTTATGAAGGCTCTAACTTGGGGTTAACTGATAGTTTTAAAGTTCCTGGTAAAGAGCAAAAAATTAAACTTTTAGAGTTTAAAGTTATTAATGCTAGTAAAGAATTGGCTCAAGATTTATTTATTAATGAATCGGATTTTGTTTATCAGTTTAAAAGACTTAGGTTACTTGATAATCAACCTTTTTTAATTGAAACAGGATATTTGCCAATAAAGATCGTACCTGAGCTTACACCGGAGATTTTAAAAGATTCCCTATTTAATTATTTAGAAGATACTCAAAACAAAACTGTTACTAGATCGTTTTTGAATATTACTGTTGAGCCATCTAATTCGGAAGATCAATCAGAATTGAATTTGCAAGCTAATGAACCTGTAGGTGTTATGGAAGGGATTTTCTTTTTAGATGATGGGACCCCTTTTGAAGTATCTAATATGCGAATTCATTATAAGTATATGAGATATAACAGTTTTGTTAATTTGAACCAATAAAAATAAGGCCGAAAGAGACCTTATTTTTTGTACCAAAATTGGACCCAACCAATTATAAAATAAGTTGAACTTTTGCAAAAAGTTGGGTATTATATAAGTGTAAAAAAGAATTTTAATTCCTTAAAAGGAGAACAAAAATGGCAGTTAATTATGATTCACAAGACTACTTAAGAAGTGTTGATGCATATTGGCGTGCAGCTAATTATTTATCAGTTGGTCAATTATTTTTAATGAAGAATCCTTTATTAAAAACAGAATTGAAGGCTGAAGATGTTAAACCTAAGCCAATCGGTCACTGGGGAACTATTGTCCCACAAAACTTTATTTATGCTCATTTAAACCGTGCAATTAAGAAATATGATCTTAATATGTTTTACATTGAAGGTTCTGGACATGGTGGCCAAGTTATGGTTTCAAATTCATATCTTGATGGTTCATACACTGAAAGATATCCAGAAATTACACAAGATGAAGCAGGGATGACACGCTTGTTCAAGCGCTTTTCATTCCCAGGTGGTGTTGCTTCACATGCTGCACCAGAAACTCCTGGCTCAATTCATGAAGGGGGAGAACTTGGTTATTCACTTTCACATGGTGTTGGTGCAATTTTAGATAACCCTGATGTAATTGCAGCTGTTGAAATTGGCGATGGTGAAAGTGAAACTGGTCCACTTGCAGCAAGTTGGTTTAGTGATAAGTTTATTAACCCAATTCACGATGGTGCAGTTTTACCAATTTTACAAATTAACGGTTTTAAGATTTCAAATCCTACTATTGTTTCAAGAATGAGCGATAGTGAATTAACTCAATACTTTGAAGGTATGGGTTGGAAGCCATACTTTGTAAATGTTCATGGTTTAAGCCACATGGAAGCTCACGAATTGATGGCTAAGGAATTAGATAAAGCTATTGAAGATATTAAGGCTATTCAAAAGCACGCTCGTGAAACTGGTGATGACTCAATGCCACAATGGCCAATGCTTGTTTTACGTGCACCAAAGGGATGGACTGGTCCTAAGTTTGATTTAGATGGTAACCCAATTGAAAATTCATTTAGAGCTCACCAAATTCCAATTCCAGTAGATCAAGAACATATGGAACATAAAGATATGCTTATTGATTGGATGAAGAGCTACAAGCCAGAAGAATTATTTAATGAAGATGGCTCACCAAAAGATATCGTTCTTGAAAATACAGTTCAAGGCGATCAAAGAATGGCAATGAATCCAGTCACAAATGGTGGTATTAATCCTAAGCGGCTTCACTTACCTGATTGGAGAAATTATGCAATTGATTTTGATAAGCCAGGTAGTGTTGAAAAGCAAGATATGGCAGAATGGTCTAAATATCTAAATGAAATTGCTAATTTGAATCCAACTAACTTCCGTGGCTTTGGTCCTGATGAATCTAAGTCTAACCGCTTGTTCACTATTTTAGATGGACAAAAGCGTCAATGGATGGAAGATATTGAAGAACCAAACGATGAAGATTTAGCTCGTTCTGGTAGAATGATTGATTCTCAATTGTCAGAACACCAAGCAGAAGGATGGCTTGAAGGGTATGTCTTAACAGGTCGTCATGGCTTCTTTGCAACTTACGAAGCTTTTGGTAGAGTTGTTGACTCAATGCTAACTCAACATATGAAATGGCTCAGAAAGGCTAAAGAACAATACTGGAGACATGATTACCCAGCACTTAACATTGTTGATACTTCAACTGTTTTCCAACAAGATCACAACGGATACACTCACCAAGATCCAGGTCTTTTAACCCACCTCTTTGAAAAGAATCGTCCAGATTTAATTCATGAATACTTGCCTGCTGATACTAACTCATTACTTGCTGTAAGTAATAAAGCTTTTGCGGACCGTGAATGTATCAATGTTTTGGTAACTTCAAAACAACCTCGTCCTCAATGGTTTAGTAAAGAAGAAGCTCAAAGATTAGTTGAAAATGGCCTTAGTTATATTGACTGGGCATCAACTGATGAACATGCTGAACCAGACGTAGTCTTTGCTTCAACTGGTACAGAACCAACTTTGGAAACTTTAGCGGCAATTGATTTATTGCACAAGAATTTCCCAGAACTTAAGATTCGTTACATTAACGTCTTGGATGTAATGAAGATGCAAAGTCAACGTAAGAATCCAAATGGTTTATCAGATGAAGAATTTGATCGTTTGTTTACTAAGGATAAGCCAGTAATCTTTGCATGGCATGGCTTCAAGCCAATGATGGAATCAATTTGGTTCGATCGTCATAATCATAATGTATCAATTCATGGTTATGAAGAAAATGGTGACATTACTACTCCATTTGATATGCGTGTATTAAATGAAATTGACCGTTTCCACTTAGCCAAAGATGCTGTTGAACATCTTGATTTACCAGCAGCAGGCTTTATTGATGAAATGGATAGACTTTTATCTAAGCACCACACTTACATTCGTGATAATGGTAAGGATATTCCTGAAGTTACTGAATGGAAATGGAAAGGCTTAAACTAAGTCTTAAAATATAAGTGTCTGACCTCTGGTCAGACACTTTTTTATTAGATGAAAATATTAGTAAACTGAAAGCATTTTTCTTATAATATAAATTGAAAGTGTAACTTGATTGGAGAGATATATTATGGATTTTGAAGAGGTGTTCAATAAGGAACGTGCAACTCGAAAATTTTCAACTCGTAAAGTAGATGATGAATTAATCAAAGAGATTATTAAAAAAGCTCAACAATCACCATCATTGCTTAATTCGCAACCTTGGAGAGCATATGCCATTACTGGTGGAGCTTTATTAAAATTAAAGCGTGAAAACAAGGCATATATTGCACGTAAAGCACCGGTTAGTGAAGATTTTTCAACAATGTTATCAATTGATTGGTCAACTTTCCCTAGTCAAAATATGTCTAATATGGGCGCTTTTGTTACATACTTTTTGCATAATAAAACTGAATTATTTGAAAATGCTAATAATAATATGTTCTATGCTCCAGCGATTATTTTTTTGACGATACCCAAAAAATCTCCTGCATGGTCAGTTTTTGATTTAGGTATTTTTGCACAAAGTATTATGCTTTTAGCAATCAATCGTGGATTAGATACAATGCCAGCCCATTCATTGGTTGCTTATCCTGATTTAATTAGAAAATATACCAATATTCCTGATGATGAGGCGATTGGAATGGCAATTGCCATTGGCTATGCTGATAAAGCTGCTGAAGTAAATTCACCAACTTATATTCCGGGAAGAGTTCCATTTGACAAAATTTTCAAATTAATTAAATAAATGCCTAGCTAATGGTAAAATATAAATAGTTTATTGTAATTTTTATTTTTAAAGGTGATATAAAAATTGGATACTAGTCAGATAGTGACTAATTTAGTTGCTACACTTATTATTTTTGGATTTGCTACTTTTTTTGTTATTTCTGAGTTTGCGCTTGTTCAAACAAGACCAAGCCAGCTTGAAGATATGATTACTAACAAAGAAGGTAATTTAAAAAAGCTAAAACGAGCTTTGCATATGGTTCATAATCTGAATGAGTACCTGTCAACAACACAGGTAGGTACAACCTTAGTTGGGGTTGTTTTAGGTTGGTTCTCCACAGATACTTTATCAGAACTTATTATTAGGGGATTAAAGTTTAGTCCACTTGGTGAATCTTTAGCTAAATCTGTTGGAGCTGTTTTAGGGGTATTATTGTTAACCTATTTAGAGGTCGTTTTTACGGAAATTGTACCTAAAAATATTGCAATTGATATGCCTGTAAAAATGTTAATGGTAATTGTAACTCCCCTTAAATGTTTTCACACCTTGGTTTACCCATTTGTGTGGATTTTAAATACTAGTTCTAATGGTGTTTTAAAATTAATGGGCTTTAAAGAAGCTGCTGAAGAAAATGAGATTTATTCACAATCTGAAATTATTAAGTTGTCACGTTTAGCAGTAACAGGTGGTGCACTTGATAAAGAAGATTTGAAGTATATGGAGCGAGCTTTTGAATTAAATGATAAAGTAGCTAAGGACATTATGACTGATAGAACACGATTAACTGTTCTTGATGCTACTGATACGGTAAAGACTGCTCTAAAGTTATATTTAGATGAAGGCTTTAGTCGTTTCCCAGTTGTGCGTGATAATGATAAAGATGATGTGGTTGGCTATGTTTATGCTTATGACATTGTAGAACAGAGTAATGAAGGTAACAACGCATCATTAAGTAGATTGATTAGAGCTATTATCACGGTACCAGAATCCATGCCTATTCAAGATATTTTGCAATTAATGATTCAAAAACATACTCCAATCGTTTTAGTTGTTGATGAATATGGTGGAACTAGTGGGATTGTTACTGATAAGGATATTTATGAAGAACTGTTTGGATCAATTAAAGATGAAATTGATGACGTTTCTGATGAATATATTATCCGAGATAAGGATGGTAAGGTCCGCGTTTCAGGAAAGACCACTTTGTACGACTTTGAAAGATTTTATCATGAAAAGCTTAAGGCATTCCAAGATAGCGATATAATCACAATCGGTGGTTATATGATGGAACACTATCCAGACTTGAAGAAGGGTGATAGTGTAACTGTTGAAGGTTATAAATTTGAAGTTGCTGAAATAGAGCAAGGCTTCATGAGATGGTTCAATGTTGAAAAACTGAATAATAATTCCAAAACTACTGAATAATATTCACAAAAGCACTGACAAATTAGTGCTTTTTTTGTTATTATTAATTTAAATAGAATTGTATAGATAAGGATTCAAGGATAGGTTAGCAATGAGAGATAATATCGAAGATATTTTAGAAAGTACTTTATTTAGTCGTGATGATATTCATGAAATGTGTGTCCGGCTAGGTAAGCAATTAACTGAAGATTATGCTGGAAAAGAGCCGGTATTAGTAGGGGCATTAACTGGTGCAATTTTCTTCATGACTGATCTTGCTCGTGAAATGGATGTACGTTGTAAGATGGACTTTATTGATGTATCTAGTTATGGTAATGGTTTTGAATCATCTGGTAAAGTTAAGTTAGTTAAAGATGTTCATACTGATTTAACTGATAAAGACGTTTTAATTGTTGAAGATATTGTTGATACCGGACATACAATGAAGTTTATGAAGCAGCACTTTCTTAGTTTAGGAGCTAGAAGTGTTAAATGTGTGGCATTGCTAGATAAGCCATCTCGTCGGGTTGATGATGTGGTTGTTGACTATTATGGGTCAGAAGTTGGTAATCAATATGTAGTTGGTTATGGATTAGACTTTTATAATATGTTTAGAAATATTCCATATATTGGTGTTGTAAAGCCAGAAGTTATTCAAGCATATGCAAATAAATAAAATATCAAGAGGCTATATTTAACGGTGAAGTGAATATAGCCTCTTTTATTACTTATTCTGTTTTTTCTTATAAAAGTATATTGGAAGCCCTAATACAGTAAGTCCAGATCCAATTAATGATAGCCAGAATTGATTAATAACAGTCATTATAATGATAAAAATACCACCTGCTAAAGCAATTATTGGTGTAATTGGATAAAACGGCACCATAAATGGGCGGTTAAGATTAGGCTTGCGACGACGCAAAATAGGTTGACATAGGGTTAACATAATTGTGAAAAACCACATTACAAATACCAGCATGTCAGTTAGAATATCGAAATTACCTAAACTAATCATAGCCATTGTGATGAGCCAGATAGTAACGGCACCTAAGACGGGAACTCCCGTCTTTTTATTAACTTGTTTGAATTGATGGGAAAATGGTAATAAATTATTTTGGGCTAAAATATATGGAGCGCGCATACCAGTAAGCATGAAAGCATTAGCGGCACCATAACAAGATATCAAAATACCAATTGTAACTAATTTACCGCCCATATTCCCAAATAGCTTAATACTAGTATTGAAAGCAGTATTTTGATTACCATAAATGCTATTAAATGGTAAAGTTTTTAAAAATACAAAGTTGACTAAAACATAGATGGCTGTAACAATTCCTAATCCCCAAATTAAAATCTTAGCCATATCCTTTTGAGGATTTTTTAAATCACCAGCTAAGTTAGTAACACTAACCCACCCATCGAAAGCGAAAAGAGCAGATAATAATCCACCACTTATTGCAGTTACTAGTGGAACAGCATTCTTTGATGCAAAACCTGTAAAGCTAAAATGTTGTTCAGGAGCCATTAAACCAAAGATAATGATTAAAATAAGTGGGATAACTTTAATCACAGTGACTACCGATTGTAATTTACTTGAAAATTTAGTTCCTAATAAATTAGTTAAGAAAATAAAAGTAATCATACACAATGAAATTGGTAGAGCGGCAATCTTGTTTCCAAAGAGGTTGCTAGCTTGAGTACCCAAAATTGAGCTGCTGGCTCCAGCTTCAGCAGGGAAATAGACAATTATTTGAGCCCAACCGAATAAAAACCCCCAGATACTACCATAAGTATATTCTAAATATTGAATGGAGCCATTTACAGGTAATTCGGCAGCAACTTCTGCGATTGTTAAACCAGATGCTAGTGATAAAAAACCAGCTAAAATCCAGACAAATATTGTTAAACCAGCAGAGTTAGTTTGTTGACTGATTGTTCCAATTTTTAAAAATACACCGGCCCCAATTACGCTACCAACTAATGTTGCAAGACCTTGGGTAAAGGTAATTTCTTTTTTCAATGTTTTCTCCTCTTTTAATTAGTTAATAATGAAGTATATTGAAATTATACTAGATAAACCATACAAAGTCTTGGTATAGCCATGAATATTGGTTAAAATATTTCTAGGAGGGTTTATTGTGCCACATTTTCGTCATCGGTCTACATTACCATTAATTATTATTAGTCTCTTTTTGGTAATTGGCGCTTTATTGTTTGCATATCGTACATTACCTAAGAGAACTACATTACCAACTGGCTCAAACTTGAGTGTAATTGGTGTTAAACTTGATCAATATCGAGCTTCTGTTGACTTGCATAAGTTACAAGCTGCGGGAGTTTCCTTTGTTTATTTGCGTGCTACACAGGGTAAGTCTTATTTTGATGATGACTATGAACGCTATCGTAGTCAAATTCAGGGAACTAATTTGGCTTTTGGTAGTGTGTTATATTTTAGTGATGAGTCATCTGTTAGGGCGCAATATAAATATTTTAATAAGAAAACAGCTAATAACACTGGAAGTCTACCAATTTTGCTAGAAGCTGCTCCTGGTAGTGATAGCAATAAATTAGCATTTTGGAACCATATGGGGCAATTAGCAAAATTGTTTTTAAAAGATGGTAAAAGCGTTATGGTTCAAGGAGATATTAAATATAAAAAATACTTCCCAGCTGCAACTAAATTCATGTCGACAGCTAGTCAAGCCCCTGATAAGTTGCAATATTCATTTTGGCGCTATACAAATAAAGGGCATATAAAAAATGTAAAAGCAATGGAATATGATGTAGAAATGTATGCATATAACGGCACAATGGGTCAATATAAACAACTTTATGGAGATTTAACACAATAATGTATTCAAAAGAAATTCAAGCAATCTTAACTAAAGAAGGGAAAAAAAGTCCCACTTTAATTCAAAAAGCTAGTTATGAAAGCCTTAAAAGCGGGGCAAATGTTATAGGTTTAGCTAAAACTGGAACAGGAAAGACTTTAGCATATAGTTTACCTTTGCTAGAAACTACTAAGCCTGGTAGTGATGCAAGTATGGTGATTTTTGAACCAACTACTGAATTAGCTATTCAAACTAGAAATGCGATTCGTCCGTACGTTTTAGCACTTGGCTTAAATGTTTTAGCTTTGGTAGGTAGCGGTAATCGTAGTAGACAGATTGAGCAATTGAAGAAGAAAAAACCGGAAGTTTTAGTTGTAACACCGGGACGCTTTTTCGATTTGTTTTCAGATAATAAAATAAAGCTTAATAAAATTCAAAAATTGGTTATTGATGAAGCTGATGATATTTTAGAATTTACTAAATTGGAGCTGCTTTCTAGCTTAGGACAAAATTTACCAACAACTAGTCAAGTTGTTTTATTTGGGGCGACTGAAAGTAGCGTAACGCAAGAAGCTGAGGAGTTATTTGCAACTAATTTCTTCTTAATTGATGTTCGACCAGAACAAAAAAGCCCAGTTGAACATTATTTCTTAAAAGTGACTAATCGATATAAGATTCAATTTTTGCAACGGCTGGTAAAACTAGATGGCTTTAAGGGAATTCTATTTTTTGACTCTAATGAAACGTTAGAAAAATTTGCGCGTATTTTTAGTCATTCACAGACCAAATTTGATTTATTAACTAACAACCAACCTAAAACTAGACGTCAAAAAGCTATTAATGATTTGGTAGCAGGTAAAACACGGTTGCTATTAGCAACGGATTTAGCAGCCCGTGGTCTGGATATTCCTAAGCTAACTTATGTGGTTAATTATGAATTGCCTGAAGATGAAAATACTTACTTACACCGCGCTGGTAGAACAGGACGAATGGGGCATGACGGTTTTGTAGTAACTTTAGGTGATGATCATGACTTGCGGGATATGCGTAAATTGCTCACAGGCATTGATTTAAAGCAAGTTTATTTTAAAGGATTTGGTTTATCAACTGAAAAGCCGAAAAAGACAGAAAAGAAACAACTTGAAAAAGCTGTTTCTAGTGAAGTTAAGAAAGCTAAGAAACATCATAAAAAGCGTAAAAGAAATCAAAAAAATAAAGGATATCATCCGAGAAAAGAGAAAAAGTAGTGAGAAAGCTTATTAAAAATTTTATCTATTTTTTGGAGAGATGGGTACTTCCTTTAGCAACCACAATGGCAAAATGGCGTTGGTTAGTTGCCTTGCGGGATGCCTTTATATCAGTGATGCCGATCAGCATTGTAGGATCTTTGACTGTTTTAATTCCCGGGTTAATTAATGCTGCAAAAACAGAATTGGGGTTCGGGGCGGTTGAATATGCTTTAACACCGGTAATTAATATTTCTAATTTGATTTATCAAGGAACCTTCCAACTGTTTTCGTTATATTTTGCTTTAGCATGGGGCTATCAATTAGCAAGGAGCTTTGAAGTTAATCGTCTTGCCGGTGCAATAACGTCTTTAGGTTGCTATTTAATGAGCATAGCAAATGTTGTGAAATTAAATATTAATGGTGATGAAGTTTCAATAAAAAATGCTTTTAATACTAGCCAACTTTCGAGTTTAGGCTTGTTTACATCGTTAATTTTTGGTGCTGTTGGGCTATCTATATTTATATTAATGACTAAAGCTAGATTAACTTTACGCTTTAGTTCATACATGCCCCATGCTGAAGAAGCAGCATTCATTGCCTTGATACCAATGATTATTAGTTTGAGTATTGTTGGAGCAATCAATTATATTTTTCAAATGGTGACAGGTACTTATTTTGGAAATTGGTTATTGAATACAATTCAGAATCCTTTGACTAAAATGGGGCAGGGGTTTGGAATAGTATTATTAATCACGTTTTTATTACATGCTTTTTATTTCTTTGGTATTAATGGAATGAGTGTCTTAGTGCCAGTCATTGATTCAATCTGGCTTACTCCACAAAATGCTAATTTAACAGCGGTAAAGTCAGGACATGTTGTTCACTATCTTTGGACTAGAAATTCTTTTGATGTTTATAGCTGGATTGGTGGAACTGGGGATACCTTAGTCTTAATTCTATTGATATTGTTGATTTCAAAACGAAGTGATTTTCGAACTTTAGCGAAGATTGCTATTGGACCAGGATTTTTTAATATAAATGATCCAATAGTCTGGGGATTGCCATTGGTTCTTAATCCATTATATTTAATTCCATTTATTTTAGCACCATTAGCTAACGTTACTCTGGCTTATTGGGCAACGGCTTGGCACTTAGTTGAACCAGTATCAACTTCCGTGCCTAATGTTATTCCGCCATTTTTAAATGCTTTTTTAGCAACTAATTATGACTGGAGGGCATTAGTTTTAGTAGCGGTAAATGTGATAGTAGCGATTTTAATTTGGCTACCATTTGTTCTGGCAGGTGAAAGAATAGCAAAAGAACAAGAAAAACATAGTCTTTTTTCATTTGAATATTAAAAAAGTTGGGTACAATAAGTAAAAGTATGATAGAGTTATATTGTACCTTGGCCACGTAGCTCAGTAGGATAGAGCCACTGTCTCCTAAACAGTAGGTCGCCAGTTCGATTCTGGCCGTGGTCATAATATACAAAAAAAGGTTGATATTCTTCGTTTTTAAACGAAGAATATCAACCTTTTTATTTAACTTTTCTCCATAAATAAAAACTTAGAAAAATCCCCTTTAAATGCTTTTTTATCATTTACAACCTTTAATAACTCTTCTTCAGTAATTCCTTTAAAATCTAAAAATGCTTTTAAAACTGTATAAACATCTGCCAATTCTTCAATTAACTTTTCTTCACTTGTAGCATCTTTTACTTCATTAGCTTCTTCTACAATTTTATTTTTTAGTGCTGGAAGAATTTCGTCTTGGTTGAGTTTTCTAAATTTTGCATTAGTTACAAATTCTGGTATTTTATCTCGTACTAATTTATTCATGTTTAATACTTCTTTCTGTATTGTCCTTAATATAACAAGAACTGATTATGTATTATAGATAAATAAACCCGGATTTATAGTTCATAATTTTATTACTAATCATCATAAAATACAATAACATTTACAAAGAAAAGATATAAAACAAGAATTATAAGAGTTAATATATTTAATATTGTACGATTTTTGCAATAAGTAAAATTGCTACAATTCCCCAACAAATCAATCCGGTTGAAATTAAAATCCATTTTTTTAAAGTGCTTTTTTCCGCTACTCCAAAAACTGAACAAAAAGATCCAATTGTGATTAAAAAGCCACTAATAAATAAATAGAAAAATCGTAAATCCATTTAATTCCCTTCTTTTCAATAACTTATTAATAGCGTATCATAGGTATTAACGCGATGGAGGTAATTTTATGAAGCAAATTAAAGTAATGACTGTTTTTGGAACAAGACCAGAAGCAATTAAGATGGCTCCGCTTGTTTTAAAATTAAAGTCAGATGCACGCTTTGAAGAAGTGACTGTTGTTACTGCTCAACATAGAGAAATGCTTGATCAAGTGTTAGATATTTTTAAGATTAAGCCAGATTATGACTTTAATATTATGCACAAGAACCAAACTTTAGCTGATATTACAACTAAGGTCATGACAATGCTTACTGATACAATTAAAAAAGAAAAGCCTGATATTGTTTTAGTTCATGGTGATACTACTACTTCATTTGCTGCAAGTTTAGCTACATTTTATGAACAAACAACCTTAGGTCACGTTGAAGCTGGACTTAGAACTTGGAATAAATATTCTCCATTTCCTGAAGAAATGAATCGTCAATTAACTGATGTTTTGAGTGATTTATACTTTGCTCCAACTAGTTTAAGTAAACAAAATTTACTTAAAGAAAGTCACCCTGCAGATAATATTTTTATTACTGGTAATACAGCTATTGATGCTTTACATGAAACAGTTCAAAAAGATTACCATCATGATGTTTTAGATGAGATTAAACCAGGTAATCGCGTGATTTTGGTAACTATGCACCGACGTGAAAACCAAGGTGAACCAATGCGCCGAGTATTTAAGGTGATGAAACAAGTGGTGGATAGTCACGATGATGTTGAAATTATTTATCCAGTTCACTTGTCACCACGTGTGCAAGCAGTAGCCAAGGAAGTACTAGGTGGCGATCCTAGAATTCACTTGATTGATCCATTAGATGTTGTTGACTTCCATAACTTAGCTCAAAGAAGTTACTTTATTATGACTGATTCAGGTGGTGTGCAAGAAGAAGCCCCTTCACTTGGTAAGCCCGTTTTAGTCTTACGGGATACTACAGAAAGACCTGAAGGTGTTGAAGCAGGGACTTTGAAGTTAGTAGGTACTGAAGTTGATAAAGTAAGAACTGAAATGGTTAAACTTTTAGAAGATAAGAATGCTTATGAAGAAATGGCCAATGCAAAGAATCCATATGGTGATGGTCATGCAAGTGATCGAATTATGGATGCGATTGCTTATTACTTTGATAAAGAGAATACTGAGCGTCCAGCAGAATTTGAATAAAAAATAAGAGTAATACGCGTGGTGCTAGTTA
>NZ_JBLTIM010000005.1:0-182902 GCF_055362665.1 Lactobacillus fornicalis | reverse complement strand
AGGGTAGGTAGCCGCCGCGCACATGGAGGATTAGCTCAGCTGGGAGAGCATCTGCCTTACAAGCAGGAGGTCACAGGTTCGAGCCCTGTATCCTCCATATCCTGAGTTGTTAGCTCAGTTGGTAGAGCAACGGACTTTTAATCCGTGGGTCGAGGGTTCAAGTCCCTCACAGCTCATTGGCCCTAATATCGCGGGTGTGGCGGAATTGGCAGACGCGCTAGATTTAGGTTCTAGTGTTTTCGGACGTGTGGGTTCAAGTCCCACCACCCGTATTGGTTTGCCAAACCACACATTGACAATATGCCGATTTAGCTCAGTTGGTAGAGCATCTGTCTTGTAAACAGGGGGTCGTACGTTCAAATCGTATAATCGGCATTCATATTTTTGCGGAAGTAGTTCAGTGGTAGAACATCACCTTGCCATGGTGGGGGTCGCGGGTTCGAATCCCGTCTTCCGCTTTCAATAATGATGCCGGGGTGGCGGAATTGGCAGACGCACGGGACTTAAAATCCCGCGGTTGGTTTCAACCGTACCGGTTCGACTCCGGTCCTCGGCACTTATTGATGCACCCTTAGCGCAACTGGATAGAGTGTCTGACTACGAATCAGAAGGTTGTAGGTTCGAGTCCTACAGGGTGCATAATCGGGAAGTGGCTCAGTTTGGTAGAGCACCTGGTTTGGGACCAGGGGGTCGCAGGTTCGAATCCTGTCTTCCCGATAGTAATTAAATTTATATTTGATTACATTTTGGCGGTGTAGCTCAGCTGGCTAGAGCGTCCGGTTCATACCCGGGAGGTCGAGGGTTCGATCCCCCCCGCCGCTATTGTACGCTTGGACCTTTAGCTCAGTTGGTTAGAGCAGACGGCTCATAACCGTCTTGTCGTAGGTTCGAGTCCTACAAGGTCCATAAAGGGTCTTTAAAAATTAATATGAAATATTATCGCGGGATGGAGCAGTCTGGTAGCTCGTCGGGCTCATAACCCGAAGGTCGTTGGTTCAAATCCGGCTCCCGCAATATGGTCCATTGGAGTAGTGGTTTATCTCGCCTCCCTGTCACGGAGGAGATCGTCGGTTCAAATCCGTCATGGACCGTAAGAATGGCTCGGTAGCTCAGTTGGTAGAGCAAAGGATTGAAGCTCCTTGTGTCGGCGGTTCGATTCCGTCCCGCGCCATTATTTTTTTAAAGATTTTGTGCGGGTATAGTTTAGTGGTAAAACAAAAGCCTTCCAAGCTTTAGTCGCGAGTCCGATTCTCGTTACCCGCTTAATATGGGCCTATAGCTCAGCTGGTTAGAGCGCACGCCTGATAAGCGTGAGGTCGATGGTTCAAGTCCATTTAGGCCCATATGGAGCAATACTCAAGTGGCTGAAGAGGCGCCCCTGCTAAGGGTGTAGGTCGGATAATTCCGGCGCGAGGGTTCAAATCTCTCTTGCTCCGTATTGAATAGAGCACGTTATCTGTTTTGGGTAGCGTGCTTTTTTGATGTAGTAATATAGATATAAAAAGGGCACATTTATTAATGTGCCTTTTTAGTTATGTTTTTGCCAAAATGGGTATGTTTGAGTATCTAAAATCAAGTTTACTTCTGCTTTTGCGAATTCTTCACCATCTAAATGTATAAATTGACTATTTTTTGTCTTAATTGCCAATTTGTTATTTTTAAAACGATGAACATATGGACTTTTATCTACCTTTCCTTGTATAAAAAGACTAAGTACTTTTAGTAGATTGGGAATGTTCTTTTTCTCAACTACAAATAATTCAAGTCCATTTTTGAAAGGACTCATTTCTGGTGAGACTCTTATTCCACCACCAATATAAGGTACATTGTTTACGATTGATATATAGGCCTTTTTAAAATGGCGCTCTCCAATTATTAGTTCAAAAGTATTTTGAGTTAAAAATGCTGAAAAACCTTTCATAGCATATGAAAACTGTCCTAGATTTAACTTATTTAAGCCTTTTTTAGTCAATGAAGAATTAGTTTTGTGAACAATGCGTGCATCAAATCCAATGCCTAAATTATTTATGAAAAATCCCTCGCGACCGCCGATTTTTTCGATGTAATGGCCTATGCAAATATTTTGAATATTTTGACAATTTATAATTTGATCTAGTGCTTTGATTGGAGTATTTGAAATGCCATAAGATTTTGCAAAATCATTTCCTGATCCTGCCGGAATATAAGAAACAGGAATAGGTGTCTTTTGTTTTGCAAACAATAGGCCATTGATTACTTCATGTAAAGTCCCATCTCCTCCAAGGACTAAAATAATGTCACATTCTCGCTTATGGGCAATTTCTTTGGCTAATGTTTGGGCATGTCCAATAGCTTTTGTATAAAAACATTCATATACCAAATTTCTTCTTTTTAATTCTCTTTCAACGATAGGCCAAATTTTTTTAGCATGGCCAGAACCAGCTTTGAGATTGACGATAATTGAGAATTTTGGATTTTTATTTTTCATATAAAACCTCTAAAACAATACATATTACATGATATATAGACTATCATAGCTTAAAAGAAAAGTCATTAAAATCTCCATTTGCTATATATATACATTTGACAAAAATAGATAGTAATATATAATTTGTTTTTGTTAGCTTTACAGATTCTAAAACATATAGTTTTAGAGAGCGAGAGCAACAAATAGGAGGTTTTAATGGAAAAAGTAAATAAATGGCTAAAAAATCCGAGTTTTTTAAAATTGATTATGATCTCCGTGGCAGTTTTAGCTCCAATTTTTTATAGCTTATCATTTATAAAATCTGTTTGGGATCCCTATGCGGGTGCCAAAAATTTGCCTATTGCAGTCGTTAATGAAGATAAGGCAGTTAAATATAATAAAAAAACTTTAGCTGTTGGAGATCAAACAGTTGCCCAACTTAAGAAAAATCATGATTTAAAATGGGTTTTTGTTAACGAAAATGCTGCAAGGGAGGGATTGAAAAATCGAGAATTTTACACAGTTGTAACTATTCCTAGTGATTTTTCAAAAAATGCAGCTACTGTTATGAGCAAAAAGCCTAAACAGATGCAATTGAAATATAAGACAAATGATTCATTAAATTATTTGGCAGAAACAATGAGTGATGTGGGTATTAAACAACTTAATACCATGATTCGGTCGGCTGTTACCAAAGCGTATGCAACTGCAATGTTCTCTCAATTGAAAACATTAGGAGCTGGAATGAATAAGGCAGCCTCTGGTGCACAGCAAATCAGTGATGGTACAGTAACTTTAACTAATGGTACTAAACAATATACTGCTGCTGTATCACAAATTAATGATGGAATCCAAACTCTTAAAGTTTCTGTTACACCTCTTAAAGCAGGTGCAAGTCAATTAGCATCAGGATCATCTACTCTTGCAAATGGTGTTTCACAATATACAGCAGGAGTAGCAAAGCTGAATAGTGGGGTTAATACTTTAAATAGTAAATCAGGTGATTTACTAACAGGTATGAATACATTTAATTCCGGGCTAACGAAGTTTACAGCAGGGAATGCACAATTAAATACAGGTCTTAATACTTTAAGTACTAATTCTGCTGCTTTAAGAGCTGGAGCAACAAGTTTGCAGTCAGCAAGTAATCAATTTGGATTATTGAATAATGGTGCAAGTCAAGTGGCTTCAGGTGTTCAAACATTTAATAATAATTTGCAATCTAGCAATATTGTTAGTTCTTTAACTCAAGCACTTAGTATGCAAGAACAAGTTACTAGTCTTGAAAAACAATTATCGACGGTTCAAAGTTTGTTAAAACAGTTATCAGGTATTGATGTCAATGCTCTAACTACAGCAGTGGATAAGCTTCAGAATCAAGCGTTTACGACTGCTGTAGACATGGGAAACTTGTATACATCACTTGATGATAATCAAAAGATTAGTGATGATGCAGATCAAATTAATTCGTTATTGAACAGTGATAAGACTTTAAGTAGCGATACAAAAGCCAAATTAGCTAATTTGGCAACTGAAATCAAATCAAAAGCTAATGATTCGACTACTCAAATTAATTCAGCTAATAATTCATGGGGGAATTTATTAGGAGTAATGCTGGATACGCAAAGTACTTTGCAACCGCAAATTGATACAGTACAAAGTCTCTCCAAACAATTACCAGCATTGCAATCTACTATGACACAAGCACAAAGCTTGTTAACTCAAACAGATACATTATTAGCAGCTTTGAAGAAGAATCAAGGCTTATTAACAGCAATGCCAACCCAACTTGCTAGTTTACAATCAGCGACAAGTCAAATCGCTGCAGGAACGCAAAAATTGGCTGATTCAACTGGATCAATCAATACATTGGTAAATGGTATCAATCAATATACTAATGGTGTTGATACAGCTGCCAATGGTGCAGCTCAATTAGCTTCTAATTCTGATCGCTTAATATCAGGATTTAAATTACTTTATGATGGAACTAATCAGTATACCCAAGGAGTTAGTCAAGTAAAGACAGGAACTGCTACCTTAGTATCTAACAATACTACTTTAAATAATGGAGCTAGTCAGTTAAGTACAGCACTTTCTTCATTAAATTCTCAGGTCCCATCTCTGATTGATGGAGTAAATAAATTAGCTACTGGTACTCAAACTTTGAATGGTAATTCTAATAAATTGGTTAACGGTATGACTAAAATTTCATCAGGAAGTAGCCAATTAGCAACCCAATTGAGTAATGGAGCAGATAAAGTTAACAGTAATATTGGTACTACAAATAATGCAGAAATGTTTGCAACACCAACATCATTGCAGCATACTTCTACAAGTAAAGTTCCAAATTATGGTCATGCTTTAGCACCTTTTGCAATGGCTACAGGACTCTTTATTGGTGTACTAATCTTTACTTTAGAGTTCCCAGCTAATAGAAGACGGAAAGCACCTAAAGATGCAATTAGAGTCTTAAATGACGAATTTAAGCGAGCAGTAAGTGTTAGTTTAGCTATGGTTGTGATCTTAAATGTAATTATGATGCTATCTGGATTACAAGTAGATCACGTTTTAGACCTATTTTGGATTTGTTTAGTATATACTCTTGCTCAAATGGCAATTATGCAGTTCTTAACTCTTATCATGGGAAGATTAGGTACAATTATTGGCTTGCTATTATTTATTGCGTCAATTGGTGGAGCTGGTGGTATGTTCCCAATGCAGGTAACTAATTCATTCTTTAATGCCATTCATCCGCTTTTACCAATGACTTATGCGATAAATGGATTAAGACAAGCAATAACTGGTGGATTAGGAAATAGTTATGCAAGTATTAATGCACTTGTCTTATTAGGCGTTGCAGTATTGTTCTACTTATTATTCCTACTTGCAGCAAGTACACTAATAAAAAAAGAAGTTTTAGAAGTAGAAAGTAAACAAATTACACAAGAAATTTAGAAAATTTCATAAAAGAAGAAGCAAATTTGGTCAAAAAATAGACTGAATTTGCTTTTTTTAGCTCCAAAAACACTGATATGACGCTGCTTTTGAAAAAATGAATTTTTTTGATTTTTTTTGCAATAAAGTGTTGACGAAAAGAACATTCTTAGGTATTATAATATTTGTGCTTCGGCGGAGGACGTCGGAGTGAGTCAAGCGGCCCGTTGGTCAAGTGGTTAAGACACCGCCCTTTCACGGCGGTAACATGAGTTCAAATCTCGTACGGGTCATGACCAAATAATTAAATAATATATTTGGTAAATAAACGGAGGATTACCCAAGTCCGGCTGAAGGGAACGGTCTTGAAAACCGTCAGGCGGGTTCTGCCCGCGCGTGGGTTCGAATCCCACATCCTCCTTAATTTATCGCGGGATGGAGCAGTCTGGTAGCTCGTCGGGCTCATAACCCGAAGGTCGTTGGTTCAAATCCAGCTCCCGCAATATGGTCCATTGGAGTAGTGGTTTATCTCGCCTCCCTGTCACGGAGGAGATCGTCGGTTCAAATCCGTCATGGACCGTAAATGGCTCGGTAGCTCAGTTGGTAGAGCAAAGGATTGAAGCTCCTTGTGTCGGCGGTTCGATTCCGTCCCGCGCCATGTTTTCTTGGAGGAGTAGCGAAGTGGCTAAACGCGGCGGTCTGTAAAACCGCTCTCCCTGAGTTCGGTGGTTCGAATCCACTCTCCTCCATAATAGGGATATAGTTTAAAGGTAGAACAACGGTCTCCAAAACCGTTGGTGTGGGTTCAATTCCTACTATCCCTGTTAGTACTTCACGGCGGAATTGGTGAAGGGGTTAACACACCGGTTTGTGGATCCGGCATGCATGGGTTCGAATCCCATATTCCGCCCTAGAAATAAGATGCTGAAAGGCATCTTATTTCATACAATTGAAAAGCTAATGGCGGTGTAGCCAAGTGGTAAGGCAGAGGTCTGCAAAACCTTAATCGTCGGTTCGAGTCCGACCTCCGCCTTATCAAGCTGGTATTAGCAAGTACTATGGCGGTGTGGCGGAATTGGCAGACGCGTCAGACTCAAAATCTGGTGTCCCTTGGGACGTATCGGTTCGACCCCGATCACCGCTATTATGTTTATAGAAAGCTCATGGATTTATTCATGAGCTTTTTTGTTGCTCAAATTGCAAGCTGTACAAGTTATCTCTATAATAGTAATCATGGAGGTTTTTTTATGAACATTGGGTTATATACAGATACTTACTTTCCACAAATTAGTGGTGTTGCTACATCGATTCAAACTCTTAAAAGAGCTTTGGAAAAGCAAGGACACAATGTTTTTATCTTTACAACTACTGATCCTCATGTTGGTAAAGGGGTTGTAGAACCAAATGTATTCCGTTTTTCTAGTGTCCCTTTTATTTCCTTTACTGATCGCAGAATTGCTTTTAGGGGCCTTTTTGAAGCTACTAGAGTTGCCAAGGAAGTTCAGCTTGACATTGTTCATACACAAACTGAATTTTCTATGGGCTTAATTGGAAAATATGTCGCACATCAGCTAAATATTCCTGCAATTCATACTTACCACACAATGTATGAAGATTATTTACATTATGTCCTCAATGGTAATTTATTGCGTCCCGTGCATGTTAAGCAATTTACTAAAGCTTATTTAAAAAACATGGATGGAGTTGTTGCACCTAGTAAACGTGTTGAAAATTTATTGGAACGTTATGGTGTTCAGGTTCCGATAGAAGTAATTCCAACTGGAGTTGATATAGAGGCCATGAATGGTGATCAACAAAGGGACGTACGTCCAGAATTGGGAATTGATTCTGATGATTTAGTTATTTTGACTCTTAGCAGAATTGCAGCTGAAAAAAAGATTGATAGAATTCTTGATTTGATGCCAGAATTGATAGGACAATTTCCAAATTTGAAATTAGTAATTGCTGGTGATGGGCCAGATGTTGATTTATTGAAGAATCAAGTAGAACGTTTGTCGGTTGAAGATTATGTGATTTTTACCGGTGATGTTCCTCATGAAGATGTAGGTAATTTTTATCGAATGGCTGATTTATTTGTTTCTGCAAGTGATACTGAAACTCAAGGGTTAACTTATATTGAAGCTTTAGCTGCTGGAACTAAAAGTGTGGTTTTTGACACGGATTATACGGAAAATGTTTTTGACGATATTGAATTTGGACAAGTATTTAATAGTCAAAAAGAAATGAAAGAAGCAATTATTTCTTACTTAAAGCAAGGTAAGCAGCCTATTAATCCAAGTAAATTAAAAACTAAGTTGGAAAATATATCAGCAGCTCATTTTGGTAAAGAAGTAATTGGATTTTATCAAGCTGCAATTGATACCCATTCAAACAAAGAGGTAAATGATGATTAGAATTAACATGTTTTCCCAAGCAGACTCAGTTAAAGGTCAAGGTGTAGGTAGTGCATATCAAGAACTAATTAATCTGATGAGAACGAGATTAGTAGATGATTTTTATATGACGATTAATAAATATGGTCAAAGTGATTTGACTCATTATCATACAATTAATCCTACATATTTTATTAATAGCTTTTCCCCTGCAAGAGGAAGAAAAATAGGCTATGTGCATTTTTTACCTGAAACCTTAGAAGGGTCGATAAAACTGCCCCAACCGGCTAAGAAGGCATTTTATGATTATGTAATTAATTTTTATAAGCGTATGGATCAAATTGTGGTAGTTAATCCAATATTTATTGATAAGTTGGTTGCTCATGGTCTTGATCGCAATAAAATAAAATATATTCCTAATTTTGTATCTAAGGAAGAATTTTATACTAAATCTACAGTTGAAAAAAATGCTTTTCGTAATCAATTAGGCATACCATTAGACAAATTTGTCATTTTTGGTGATGGACAAGTTCAAGAACGAAAAGGTGTAGATGATTTTGCAAAGTTAGCAGAGGCTAATCCAGACATTCAATTTATATGGGCTGGTGGTTTCTCTTTTGGAAAAATCACTGATGGATATGATCATTATCGGAATTTAGTAGAAAATCCTCCTAAGAATTTAATTTTTACTGGAATTGTAAAACGTGAAGAACTAGTTAATTATTTAAATATTGCTGATTTGTTTTTGTTACCTTCATTTGATGAATTATTTCCAATGTCTGTTTTAGAAGCATTTTCTTGCGGTACACCTGTATTGCTTAGAAATTTAGACTTATATAAAGCAATTATTGATGGCTATTATATGTATGGTGATGATTTTACTACTTTAAATGAGCAAATTAGAACGATTAAGGCTAATCCAGATTTATTGAAGAAATATGCTTCATTATCTTTAAAGGCAAGTGAAAAGTATTCTGAAGAACATTTAGCTGAGATTTGGCGGAATTTCTACCTCGAACAATATGAACTTGGGGTAAAGCTAGGACAAATTCATTTATGAGAAGAAATTATTTCTTTGGTTTTATAGCTGTTTTAGTAATAAGCTTTCTTGTATTATATTGGGATTTAAGTCAAACAAATTTCAATGCCTTACTTGCATCAAGTAAAAATATAAATTATGGCTTCATTATATTGATTCTTTTAGTGATTTTATGTACGTACTTTTGTGAAGCAGCAATTTTATTTGTCTTATCTGGAAAGCAAAAATTTATAGATTTGCTTCATTTCTATCGTGTACCTTTGATTCAAGCCTTATTTAATGCAATTACGCCAATGGCAACTGGTGGTCAGCCTGCTCAACTAATTGCATTAAAACAAATGAAAATAGAATTTGGGCCTGCAAGTTCGCTTTTACTGATGAAATTTATAATTTATCAATTGGTGGTGTTTTTTGCCTATATTTGGGCCTTTCTTACTGGGCATCAATTGTTAGGAGAAATGAAGCATTTTAATATAATTATTGTGATTAGTTTCTTGATTCATATGAGTACAATTATCTTCCTGCTTTTTGGAATGTTTGCAAGAAACCTTTTAAAAAAGATAGGAGCTTTTATTTTTAAATTAGGTATTCGTTTTATATCTGCAGAAAAAGTAGCAAATTTTCAAACTGCTTTTGATCAACAAGTTGATGAATATTATTGTGAAAGTCAAAGACTGTTTCAGCATAAAAAAAGATTAATAATTAGTTTTATATTGACATGTATTCAATTGACTTTATTTTATAGTGTGCCATTTTTAACAATAAAAGCATTAAATCTATCTGGAAGTTGGCTTGAACTAGTGCAGCTAAACATTTTGGTTGTGTTATTTATGGCGATTGTCCCAATACCAGGTGCAAGTGGTGGAGCAGAGCTGGGATTTCAGGCCTTATTCAAATTCTTTGTAAAGAATAATGCTCAATTAGTTATGGGAATGTTTATTTGGCGATTTGCAACATACTTCTTTGGTATGCTTTTAGGAGTAATAGCGTGGCTAATTAGGCCTAAGAAAGAAAATTAGGGGTTAATTTTTTGTTAAATGCCAGAAGTAGATAATATAGAAGTGTATTTAAGTAGTATTATCATAAGAGTTGATAATTAAAGATTGAGAGGAAAATTGGATGTTTCGTGCCAAAAAAATTGCCGATTGGCTCTTTCATACCAAGTTGGGTTATTTCTCAGTTGTCCTGACTTTATTTTGGATTAAAACATATTTAATCTACATAACTAAGTTTAGTCTTGGCGCTACTGGGTCTATGCAAAATTTCTTGCTATTACTTAATCCAATTCCCGCAGGGATGTTATTGTTAGGAATTGGACTCTTTTTTAAAGGGCGAAAATCATATTGGATTATTTGGATTATTGATTTTATTATGAGTTTTTGGCTTTTTGCCAATATTTTATATTATCGTGAATTTTCAAATTTTTTATCATTTGCGATAATGTCAACTTCCGGATCAACTTCTGATAATTTAGGAAAAAGTATAGCTGGAATTACTAAGGCTACTGACTTTTTAGCGTTTTTAGATTTAGTAATTATTTTAGCGCTTATATTATTTAAAGTATTTAAAATCGATGTTCGCCCATTAAAGCTAAAAGTTACTAGCTTAATTGAACTTTTAGCTCTGAGTTTAATGGCTCTAAATTTATTTATGGCTCAAAAGGATCGTTCAGGGTTATTAACTAGAACTTTTGACAATAATTATATTGTTAAATATTTAGGGATGAATGAATATGCATTATATGATGGTGTAAAAACTGCTCAAAATAATGCTGAGATGGCTAAGGCGAATGCATCGGATTTAAAATCAGTTCAAGCTTATCTACAAAAACATCAAGTAACACCTAATGCTAGTTATACAGGGGTTGCAAAGGGTAAAAATGTTTTAATTATTCACTTAGAGAGTTTTCAACAATTTTTGATTGACTATAAGTGGAAAGGTAAAGAGGTAACTCCTAACTTAAATAAGTTATATCACCAAAGTGATACCTTGAGTTTTGATAATTTCTTTAACCAAGTTGGTCAAGGTAAAACCTCTGATGCTGAATTAATGTTAGAGAATTCTTTATATGGACTTTCATCTGGTTCTGCAATGTCTAGTTATGGTACAGCAAATACTTTTGAAGCAGCTCCAGCTATTTTGGGACAAGACGGATATACAACAGCCGTTATGCATGGGGGAGAAGGTTCATTTTGGAATCGGAATAACGCATATAAGCAATTCGGTTATCAATATTTCATGCCACTATCTTATTATGTAAATAAGAAGAGTTATTATATTGGTTATGGATTAAAAGATAAAATTTTCTTCAGTCAATCTATTAAATATATTGAACGTTTGCCACAACCATTTTATTTGAAGATGATTACGGTAACTAACCACTATCCTTATGAACTAGATAAGAAGAATCAATCAATTAGTAAAACTGATACAGGAGATTCTACAGTTGATGGCTATGTACAAACTGCCCATTATTTAGATCAAGCCATTGGTGAGTTAATGTCTTATTTAAAGAAGACTGGTCTGGAAAAGAATACAATGATTGTTCTGTATGGCGACCACTATGGTATTTCAGGAAACCACCACAAGGCAATGGCTCAATTGCTTGATAAGAAGGGTTATAATGATTTTGATAATTTGCAACAACAACGTGTTCCGTTAATGATTCATATGCCGGGGTTAAAAGGTGGTATCAACCACACTTATGGTGGTGAAATTGATGTTTTACCAACTATTATGAACTTGCTAGGATATAACGATACGAATACTATTCAATTTGGACATGATTTATTAGCTACTAATCGTGAACAATTAGTTGTCCAACGTAATGGTGATTTTGTAACGCCAAAGTATAGTAAAGTTACTGGAACATATTATTATACTAAGACTGGGAAGAAAGTTAAAAATCCTTCTAAAAAGGTAAAAGAAGAGCTAGCATCATTATCAAATCAGGTCACAACTCAATTATCACTCTCTGATCGTGTGATTCGAGGAAACTTATTGCGTTTTTACCACCCATCATGGTTTAAACCAGTAAATGCTAAAGACTACAACTATCAAAAGAAAATTGCCTTGAAGAACTTATATGCAGAAGATAAAAAGAAAAAATCTAGTCTATGGTATCAAAATGGTAAAAAGACTACTCAAAGTGACTTTACAACTGATGCACCGGAGTTAAAAAAGAGCAGTAATTAAAAAATATAAGTAAAGAGTCTATTTTTAGGCTCTTTTTTCTTCAAAAAATGTTATGATGAAAAAGATTAAATTGAAAAATAGTATTGGAGTATAAAAATGCTAGATAAAACAAAACAATATTGGTTCATTGGAATTAAAGGTACAGGTATGGCTTCATTAGCCTTAATTATGCACGATTTAGGTTTTAATGTTGCTGGTAGTGATATTGACATGGAAACTTTCACACAGAAGCCACTTGAAGATAAAGGAATTGTGATTAAGAGTTTTAATAGAGATAATATCACCCCTGCACAAGTTATCGTTAAAGGAAATGCTTTTAAAGAAGAAAATCCGGAAGTTGCAGCTGCTTTAGAAATGAAAGTGCCAATGCATTCATATCCAGATACAGTTGAAGAAATTATTCAACAATACACAAGTATTGGTATTAGCGGTGCTCACGGTAAGACTTCAACTACTGCACTTTTATCACATGTTTTAACTGAAGCTGCTCCAACTTCATATTTAATTGGTGACGGTGAAGGTCGTGGTGTTAAAGATTCACGCTTTTTTGTTTATGAAGCTGACGAATACCGACGTCACTTTTTGGCATATCACCCAGATTATCAAATTATGACAAATATTGACTTTGACCATCCAGATTATTTCAAGGATATTAATGATACCCAAAGTGCATTTCAATCTGCAGCTGACCAAACTAAAAAGGCACTTTTTGTTTGGGGCGATGATCCTCGTTTGCAAAAAATTGAAACAAAAATTCCTAAGTATACTTATGGCTTCAAGGATAGTGACGATTTTCAAGCTTATAATGTCAAAAAGTCAACTGATGGAACAAGTTTTAGTGTAAAGGCTCATGGCAAAGAAATTGGTGAATTTAAGACCCATTTATTTGGTGACCATAATATCATGAACTCTCTTGCCGTAATTGGAGTTGCATTAACTGAAGAAGTTCCAATGGAAGATATTCAAAAAGGCCTGTTAACTTATGGTGGAGCAAAACGTCGTTTTAGCGAAAAAGACTTTGGTGATATTACAGTAATTGATGATTATGCTCACCATCCAACTGAAATGAAAGCAACTATCCAAGCTGCTAAACAAAAATTCCCAGATAAAAAGTTAGTAGTTGTATTTCAACCTCATACTTATTCGAGAACTAAAGAATTTGCCAGTGAATTCATCGAAATACTTCGTGGAGTTGATAAAGCTTATATTACCCCAATTTTTGGCTCAGCTCGTGAAAAGAGTGGCGATATTTCAAGTGAAGATTTAACAAGTCAAATTCCAGGTAGTGAGGTAATAGATATTGCCAATATCGCAGATTTAACAAAGAATCGTAATTCTGTAGTGGTATTTATGGGTGCTGGCGATATTGAAAAATATGAAGATGCTTTTGAAAAGTTAATTTAAGTTGAAAGCTAAGAGCCAAAAAGCTCTTAGCTTTTTTACTTGCTTGTAAACTGTTAAAATAAATATTTGTAATAATAGCTGTCTATTAAGAAGGAGAAAAATAATGGCAAATAAGAAATTACTTTTGATTGATGGAAATTCAGTTGCATTTAGGGCTTTTTATGCTCTCTATCGACAACTAGATCGTTTCCAAAATCCTGAAGGCTTGCACACTAATGCCATTTATGCCTTCAAAAATATGCTGGATGTTATTGTAAAGCAGGAAAATCCTAGCCATGTTTTAGTAGCGTTTGATGCAGGAAAAGTAACTTTCAGAACTAAACTATATTCTGACTATAAAGGTGGTCGTCAGAAAACACCTAGTGAGTTATTAGAACAAATTCCTTATATAAAAGAAATGCTTAAAGATCTTGGAATTAAATCTTATGAGCTAGCTAATTATGAAGCTGATGATATTATTGGAACTTATTCTAAAATGGGTGAAGATGCAGGCTATCAAGTTGCTGTCGTTTCTGGAGATAAAGATTTGACACAACTAGCCAGTGATTTAACTACGGTGTATGTTACTAAATCAGGTGTAAGTGAACTTGAAGCATTTACACCTGAACATATGAAAGAAGTTAATGGGGTAACACCAACTGAATTTATTGATATGAAAGCATTGATGGGTGATAATTCAGATAATTATCCTGGAGTTACTAAGGTGGGCCCAAAAACAGCTTCTAATTTAATTCAACAATATGGCTCGGTTGAAAATATTTATAAGCATATTGACGAAATGAAAAAATCAAAGCTAAAAGAAAATTTAATTAATGATAAAGATAAGGCTTTTTTAGCTAAAACTCTTGCTACCATTGATCGGACTTCACCAGTTGAACTTAAACTTGATGACTTGAAGAAGCAAGAAACTAATACAGTTGAATTGCGTAAGTTTTATGAACAAATGAACTTTAGACGCTTTTTGGCGGAACTCAATAGTTCTGATAATGAAATTGGGGAAGCAAGTGATAAAAAAGTTGATTATATAGTTTTAAATGAAAAAAACTTAGATAAGCTTCCCAAGGATGGATCAGAAGTTAGTTTTTATTTAGGGATGTTTGGTGAAAATTATCACTTGGCAGATTTTGTTGGTTTTAGTTTGAAAATGGGCGATAATATCTATGTTTCAAATGATGTATCACTATTGACTAAGCAGCCTTTGTTAAGCTTATTAGAAGATCAAGCTATTGCTAAAAATGTTTTTGACTTAAAAAGAACAATGGTTGGTTTATATCGGTTAGGAATTAAAAGTCATAATATGAATTATGACATGTTATTGGCATCATATTTGGTAAATAATGAAAATAATTCAAATGATTTAGGAGAAATTTGCCAATTATACAATTATTATGATTTACAACCGGATATTGACATTTATGGAAAAGGGAAAAAAGCTGCAATACCAGAGGAAACAGTCTTTTTCAATCATTTAGCAGGAAAAGTTTTAGCAATCGAAGTATTAAAACCAACTTTATTAAAGAAATTGACTGAACATGAGCAGGATGATTTGTATGAAACAATTGAAATGCCAGTTGCTAACGTGTTAGCTAAAATGGAAATTACCGGATTAAAGACTGATGCTAGTACATTAGTTCAATTAGGAAATGATTTTGCTCAGCGTCTTACAGAACTTGAAGCAGATATTTATCTTGAAGCTGGAGAAAGATTTAATATCAATTCTCCTAAGCAACTAGGCCAAATTCTATTTGAAAAATTAGGGCTTCCTCCAATTAAGAAAACTAAGACAGGTTATTCAACATCTGTTGAGGTTTTAGAACAATTGAAAGAGCAATCTCCAATTGTACAAAAAGTATTGGATTATCGACAAATTGCCAAAATTCAGTCAACTTATGTGAAAGGCTTGCTTGATGTGATTCAACCAGATGGTAGAGTACATACGCGTTATCAGCAGACTCTAACCGCAACTGGTCGACTTTCATCAGTAGATCCTAATTTACAAAATATTCCTGTACGTTTAGAAGAAGGTAAAAAAATCCGCAAAGCATTTGTTCCATCAAATTCTGATGGTTATATCTTTTCTTGTGACTATTCACAAGTTGAATTACGAGTTTTAGCTCATGTTTCTGGTGATGAAAATATGCAAGAAGCCTTTAAGACAGGCTATGATATTCATGCTCATACTGCAATGAAAATTTTCCATTTGGATTCACCAAACGAAGTGACACCTAATATGCGTAGACACGCTAAGGCGGTTAACTTTGGAATTGTCTATGGTATCAGTGATTATGGGTTATCTAAGAATCTAGGTATTAGTAGAAAACAAGCCAAAGAGTTTATTGATAATTATTTTGAACAATATCCAAAGATCAAAGATTATATGGACAAAGAAATTAATTTTGCACGTGAAAATGGCTATGTTGAAACTATAATGCACCGCCGTCGTTATTTACCAGATATTCATGCTAAGAATTTCAATGTTCGCTCTTTCGCTGAAAGGACGGCTATTAATTCACCTATTCAAGGTGGAGCAGCTGACATTATAAAAATAGCAATGATTAATATGCAAAAGAAACTAGATGAATTACATCTTAAAACTAAAATGTTGATTCAAGTTCATGATGAATTAATCTTTGACGTTCCAGCTGATGAATTAGAAACTATAAAGAAAGTCGTTCCAGAAGTAATGCAAAATGCAGTTCAATTAGACGTACCACTTGTTGCAGATTCTAATTGGGGTCATGACTGGTATGAAGCAAAGTAAAGGAGCATTAGTATGCCTGAAATGCCAGAAGTTGAAATTGTTCGTAAAACATTAAACGAGATAGTTTTAGGTAAAATAATTAAAGAGGTCAAGGTATGGTATCCCAATATAATCATAGGTGATAGTGAATCTTTTTCTGATCAATTGAAAGAAAAGCAAATTATAAAAATTGATCGCTATGCCAAGTTTTTACTTTTTAGACTAAGCGATAATTTAACAATCGTTTCCCATTTAAGAATGGAGGGAAAATATCGCTTAGCTAGCCCGCAAGACGCAAAAGATAAACATGATCATGTGGAATTTATTTTTACTGATGGAACAAGTTTGCGTTATAACGATGTAAGAAAATTCGGACGTATGCAATTAATTAGGACGGGAACTGAAAAAGAAAAAACTGGCATAAAGAAGTTGGGACCAGAGGCTTTAAGTGATGATTTTACTTTGAGTTATTTCAAGCAAGCATTGAAAAATAAAAAGAAAAATATCAAAGCTACTTTACTTGACCAAGATGTAGTATCTGGCTTAGGAAATATCTATGTAGATGAAACTTTATGGCTGAGTGAGATTTACCCTGAACGGCCAGCTAATTCTTTGGCTGATAATGAAATAAAGAAGCTATATTTGGCTATTAACCAGGTTATTTCCCAGGCAATAAAAGAGCGAGGAACAACTGTCCATACGTTTTTAGATGCAGAAGGGCAAACCGGTGGTTATCAAAAATATTTAAAAGTGTATGGGCGCGCTGGTGAAAAATGCTTTAGATGTGGAAATGTTTTGCAAAAGACAAAAGTAGCAGGTCGAGGAACAACTTTTTGTCCCAAGTGCCAAGAGGTGAAATGATGACTTTTTATTTAGCCGTAACGGGTGGTATTGCATCAGGTAAATCGACAGCAGATAGCTATTTCAAAGATCAAGGCTTGCCAATTATTGATAGTGATGAAATAGCTCATAATTTACTTGAAAAAGACACTGAAGTTACAAATCGAATTGCTCAAAGCTTTGGAAAAGAATGTTTGCTTTCAAATGGTGGGGTTAATAGAAAAAAACTTGGAAAGATAGTTTTCAATGATTCAGAAAAATTGGCATTGTTAAATCAGATTACACATCCAGCGATTCTAGCCGAAATTGAAAAAAAGAAAGCTGTCATTAAATCTGGGATATGTATAGTTGATGTCCCTTTGCTCTTTGAAAGTAATCAACAAAAATATTATGATGCCAGCTTATTAATATATGTTCCCGAGAAGGTTCAATTAGAACGTTTGATGAGAAGAAACAAATTAAGTAAAGAAGAAGCAATGTCTAGAATTAAGAGTCAGATGTCTACAAGTAAGAAATTAAAATTAGCCACCTATAGCGTTGCAAATACTGGTACAATAGAATTATTACAAGATAAGCTCAGTAAAATTTTACAAGAGGTAAAGGAGAAAGAAGATGCAATGTCCAAATTGTCATAAAAATGCTTCTAAAGTTATTGATTCTCGTCCAACTGATGAAGGAAGAACAATTAGAAGGCGTAGAGAATGTGAAAATTGTGGATATCGTTTTACAACATTTGAACGCGTTGAGCAAACGCCTCTATTGGTTATAAAAAATGATGGTACGCGTGAACCTTTTGATAGAGAAAAGATTTTACGAGGTGTTGCTGCTGCTGCGCAGAAGCGTCCAGTTACTAGTGAACAATTAGATAAGTTAGTTGATCATGTTGAAAATGAAATCAGAAAACAAGGTGTTAGTGAGATTTCATCTAAAGAAATCGGTGAATTGGTAATGAATGAATTGGTAAATGTAGATGATGTTGCCTACATTCGCTTTGCAAGTATTTATCGTCAATTCCAAGATATATCTGGTTTCATGAAAACAATGAAAGATATCATGGATAAACATGAACACTCAAATTAAAAACGAAGTGAGATAGATGTATAAAAACGCTGATCCCAGATTAACGTATTTTGTTTTAAATAAAGTTGATTTAGCAAGAAAACAAGAACAAGTATTGACCCGTTTATATCAACCATTAATTGGGCCAATTGCCTTGTCATTATATTTAACTTTGATTAATGATTACCAGCACGTTCCAATTAAAAGCCAAGGAAAAAAGTTGTATCAACTACAAGAAATATTGGATATAAAGTTAGAAGATATCTTTAATAGCTTACATAAATTAGAAGCAACTGGCCTAGTTAAAACCTTTCATGGCGAGATGCTAGGAGTAGGCGATTATTTGGCATTTCAGCTAGTTGATGTGCCAGAAGCAAGTGAGTTTTTTAAAACTCTTTTGTTGAGTAGCTTATTGCTTGAAAAAGTAGGAACCACAAGTTTTCAAAACTTGAATAAAGAATTTAATCCTACTTTACCTGGCTTTATTAAAGAGGGAAAAGACGTTTCTGCTGACTTCTTTGATGTTTTTCATCTATCAGCAGAAAAAGCTATTAATCCTGATGAACAAGTCTTAAATGCTGCAAATTTAGCAGATCAAAAAGCGACTAATCTAGTGAGAGCTAAGATGAGTCCAATTGATTGGAATTTTGTAAAAGATCTTTTTAGTAAATATGGTATTTCAGCAGATGAAGTTGATAGTCATGCTGGGCAAATGGCTCAATTAATGCATTTTTATGGACTTTCTGAACAAGATTTTGTTAATCAAGTTGCCACTACTATTGTTGCAGGGCAAGATCAGTTGAATATAAAGCAAATGCAATATCGCTTAAATGAATTAGCGACTCAAAATCAAAGTCAAAAGCAAATAGCTCAAGCATTTAAACGTGGTGATGTAAAAAATAATTCATCAGTTGATTTGAATCAAAGTGAACGTGAATTGTTGGAGATGGCCAAAAGTTTAACACCTCTAAAATTTTTAGAAACTTTGAAATTACAAAAGGGTGGCTTTGTTACATATAATGAGCGTAATGTTATTCGCCGTCTGCAACTTAATTATAATTTGCCTGATGCATGGGTTAATATTTTAATTAAAACATGCCTAGATTATGATTCAGTTCTATCTGATAACATTACTGGGCGTATCGCTAATTCTTGGCTTCAACATCAAGTTACTACTCCTGAAGCTGCTCTTGAATTCACCCGTGAATGGCAGAAGCGAAAAGTAACTAAAACTCGCAAAAAGAGAGTTGAGCAAGGAACTGATTGGAAGAAAAAACTTGCCCAAGATAAGATTAATAAAGAAGCTAGTGTAGGTTCTGCTGATGAGCAAGATTTATCTGAGATAATGAAAAATCTGCAGAAGTTTGATCCAAAGGATTAGGTTATGGAAAAAATTAATGATTTACTGGGTAGTACATTTACTCAGAATAGTAAAGATAGAAAGATTGATAGCAAAGCTTTGATTAATGAAGCTTTGCAAGATTCAGAAGTACAGGCTTTTATTAACCAAAATCATGTTCCTAAGGAAGTTGTTCTTTCAAGTTTAAACAATATTTTTCAATTTCATCAACAAAAAGAGGCAGCTAAGAATGGATCTAATCCAATCCCTGGCTATTTGCCTAAGCTGATTTTGCATGGTTCTACAATTGATTTGGCTTATGCCCCAACGAAGGAAAAAAGCAAAGACTTGATAAAGCAGAAGGCAAATCAGCATTTAGAGTTAATAGATGTTCCCAAAAGATATCGACACGTTAAAAGTACAGATATTATTCCAAATGATGATCGTAGAGAGGCTATTACAGCAATCAGTAATTTTTTAATGGACATTCAAAATCAGGATTACAGTCAAGGGCTTTATTTACAAGGAGATTTTGGCGTAGGCAAGACCTTTTTACTTGCCTGGCTTGCACGTGCCTTAGCTGAAATGGGGAAAAAAGTTATCTTTCTTCACACCCCAAGCTTTTTTGCTAATTTGAGCACTCATATTAAAGAGCAGAATCTCGATGAAGAAGTTGCGCGAATTAGTAAAACTGACATTTTGATTCTTGATGATATTGGTGCAGAATCTTTGTCACAGTGGTCAAGAGATGATGTATTAGGCGTTATTTTGCAATATCGAATGGATAACTTATTGCCAACTTTCTTTAGCTCTAATTTAACATTTGATGATCTTGAAAAGCATTTTGAAGAAACTCGAAATAATATTGAGCCCATAAAAGCCAAGCGGTTGATGCAGCGCATTAAGTTTTTAGGTAAAGAAGTAGATGTTGGCGGTAAGAATCTTCGCTTAGACCAATAAAGTTAGAGCAGGAGGTATGATAATATGAAAAATATTTTGCAAGTTCGTGGAGGAGCTGGCGATTTAACTAAAGCGGATGTAAATGTTAGCCCTAAAGATAATTTATATTTGGCTGTTAATTCAGCATGGCAAAAAGATGCTGTGATTCCTGCTGATCGAACTGAAATTGGTGTTAATACTGAAATCGACATGCGAATTGAAAAGCGGATGAAAGATGATTTAGCTGCCTTATTAGCTGGTAAAGAAGATGTTAACAGTGTGCCAAATTTGGCTAAAGCAGTGGATTTTTATAAGCTAGCTTTGAATATTGATCAAAGAAATGCTGAAAAGACTGCACCAATTCAGGCCGATTTACATGAGTTACTTGCTTTAAAGGATTTTTCTGATTTTAATACCCTGGCTGCAAGCAATCTAAACCAAATTCTTAATTCAGCAGTAATTTTACCATTCGCTTTTGAAGTGGATGCGGATATGAAAAATACCCAAAAGCATGCCCTATATTTTGCTGGACCAGGTACTTTCTTACCAGATACAAGTTCATATCAGGCTCCTGATGCTGAAAAGTTATTGCAAATTTTGGCTAAGCAGACGCAACACTTATTGGAATTAGCTGGAGTTGAAACAGCTGAAGCTGAAGTAATAATCAAGTCAGGTCTTATTTTTGATCAAAAACTAGCCAAAGTTGTTAAATCAAGCGAAGAGTGGTCTGATTATCCAGCTTGTTATAATCCAATTAGTTTGGCTGAATTTTTGATCAAATTTAAGTCATTTGCAATTAAAACTTATCTTGAAACTCTCTTTGATAAGTTACCTGAGCGTGTAATTGTCATGGAACCGCGTTATTTAGATAAAATCGAAGCTTTATTTAACCCTGATAATTTTGATCAAATTAAGGGTTGGATGCTGATGAAGTTTATTAATAATAGCGCTAAATTATTGTCACAAGAAATGCGCGAAGCAGCCTTTCCATTTCGTCAAGCTGTTAGTGGCGTTGCAGAATTACCTCCAGTTCAAAGACAGGCCTATTACTTAACCAATGACTTTTTCGATGAAGTTTTAGGGGTATTTTATGGTCAAAAATATTTAGGACAAGCTGCTAAAGCTGACATCACTCAAATGATTAAGCAGATGATTAAGGTTTATGAAAGTCGAATTGCTAATAATACTTGGTTGTCGCAAGCTACTAAAGATAAAGCAATTGTAAAATTGAATGCTTTGGTCTTAAAAATTGGATATCCAGAAAAGTTAGAAGCAATTTATGATCAATTAAAAGTTGAGCCTACAGTTAGTCTGTATGAAAACCAAAAAGTTTGTTCAGTTATTCGGGCAAAATATAATTTGTCAAAATTATTTAAACCTGTAAACCGAAATGTATGGCTCATGCCTGGAAATATGAATAATGCTTGTTATGATCCACAAAGAAATGATATTACTTTCCCAGCTGGAATTTTGCAAGCTCCATTTTATGATTTAAAGCAAAGCCGGGCTGCTAATTATGGTGGTATTGGTGCAACTATTGCTCATGAAATTTCACATGCTTTTGACAATAATGGTGCTCAATTTGATGAAAATGGTAATTTGAATAATTGGTGGACTAAGCAAGATTTTGATGAGTTTGAAAAACGCACTCAAGCGGCAGTGGACTTATATGATGGAGTGCAATATGGACCAAGCAAGTTGAATGGCAAACAAATTGTTGCTGAGAATATTGCTGATTTAGGTGGGTTAACTTGTGCAATTCAAGCTAATAAACTTGAAGGTGGCAATATGAAAGACCTATTTGAAAATTATGCTCGCTCTTGGGCTCAAATTCAAAGACCAGCAGCTATTAAAACAGAAGTTAGTGTTGATGTCCATGCTCCTCAACCTACTAGAGTTAATATACCTGTCCAATGCCAAAAGGAATTTTATGAAACTTATCAGGTAGGTCCCACTGATGGTATGTGGTTAGATCCTGAAAAAAGAGTAGAAATTTGGTAATAAGAAAATTAAGTAAAATACTTGCAACAAATTTTGGACGGGGTATAATTCTTGTTAGATAAAAGATATGATGTCAATCGCTTCAGAGAGAGGAGCCTTGTTCTGGAAGCTCCCATTAGGTTGACACCCCGACTTTTTTCTTGAACATGTTAATTAACTTGGTTGAATCCCATTATCGATTTAAGAGTGTATGTTTTTTGGCATACAGAAAATGGGTGGAACCACGATGATATTCGTCCCAGTGCGCTAGTTGCGTGCTGGGGCTTTTTTATTTCCTGGAGGTTACATGATGAGTTTTTCAATTACTTTACCTGACGGTTCAAAGAAGAATTTTGATCAAGCCGTTTCAGTATTAGATTTAGCAAAAGGCATTTCTACTTCACTTGGTAAAGCTGCTGTAGCAGCAAAAGTTGACGGTGAAGTAAAGCCAGTTAACTTTATGCTTGAAAAAGATAGCGAAGTAGCAATTTTAACTGATAAAGACGAAGCAGGATTAGCAGTATTGCGTGATACTGTTGCATTTTTACTTGAAGCAGCTGCTCAAGCTAAGTACCCTGAACTTCGTTTAGGTGAACATGAAGCTAATGAAGATGGTTTCTTTGTTGATACTGATAAAGAAGACCAAATCAAGATTACTGAATTGCCAGAACTTGAAAAAGCAATTGTTAAATTAATTAAGAATGGTCAAGCAATTGAACCAGTAATGGTTAAAAAGAGCGAACTTGAAGCCGAATTTAAGAATGATCCATTTAAGATGGAACTTCTTAAGAGCGAAGGTGATGAAGTTGCAGCCTTTAAAATGGGTGACTTCGTTGACTTTGGTTTTAAGGCTTTATTACCAAACTCAGGTAAGGTTAAGCACTTCAAGTTGTTATCAGTAGCAGGTGCTTACTGGCAAGGTAAGAGCTCAAACCCAATGCTTCAAAGATTATTTGGTACTGCATTCTTCAAGGAAACAGATCTTGAAGCAGATCTTAAGCGTCGTGCTGAAATTAAAGAACGCGACCACAGAACTATCGGCCGTGATCTTGACCTCTTCTTTGTAGATCCTAAGGTTGGTGCAGGTCTTCCTTACTGGATGCCAAAGGGTGCTACTATTCGTCGTGTAATTGAACGCTACATCATTGACAAGGAATTAGCCGATGGTTACCAACACGTTTATACTCCAGTTTTGATGAATCTTGATGCTTACAAGACTTCAGGCCACTGGGCACACTACCGTGAAGACATGTTCCCACCAATGGACATGGGTGATGGTGAAATGCTTGAATTGCGTCCAATGAACTGCCCAAGTCACATTCAAGTTTACAAGCACCACATTCGTTCATACCGTGAATTGCCAATCAGAATTGCAGAACTTGGTATGATGCACCGTTATGAAAAATCAGGTGCTTTGTCAGGTCTTCAACGTGTTCGTGAAATGACTTTGAACGATGGTCACACTTTCGTAGCTTTGGAACAAGTTCAAGAAGAATTTGCTAAGATTTTGAAGTTAATCATGGATGTATACAAGGACTTTGATATTACTGATTACTACTTCAGATTGTCATACCGTGATCCTAAGAACACCGATAAATACTTCGCAAATGACGAAATGTGGGAAAGAAGCCAAAAGATGCTTAAAGGTGCTATGGATGATTTAGGCCTTGACTACGTTGAAGCTGAAGGTGAAGCAGCATTCTACGGTCCTAAGCTTGATATCCAAACTAAGACTGCTTTGGGTAATGATGAAACTATGTCAACTATCCAACTTGACTTCATGCTTCCAGAAAGATTTGACTTGTCATACGTTGGTCAAGATGGTGAAGAACACCGTCCAGTTATGATTCACCGTGGTATTGTTGGTACTATGGAAAGATTCATTGCTTACTTAACTGAAATCTACAAGGGTGCCTTCCCAACTTGGCTTGCTCCTGAACAAGTTGAAATTATTCCTGTTAACTTGGATGCTCACGGTGAATACGCTAAGAAGGTTCGTGATGAATTACTTAAGCACGGCTTTAGAGCAGAAGTTGACTTCAGAAATGAAAAGATGGGTTACAAGATTCGTGAATCTCAAACTCAAAAAGTTCCTTACACTTTAGTATTAGGTGACGATGAAATGAACAGCAATGCAGTTAACGTTCGTCCTTATGGTACTGAAAAACAAGAATCTATGAGCTTAGATAAATTTATTGATGAATTACAAGCAGATGTAGATTCATACTCAAGAGAAAAGTAATCAATATCTGAAATCAATTTATACCTTGACTGGTATTATGAAATAACGTATAATGTTTAACTAGTTGAGAACAAGAAGAAGCTCCCGCTTCTCGCCTAAGTTAAAGATCAAACCTCTAGGCTAATCGATAATTTCTGTTGATTAAAGGCGGGTTGTTTTGTCCACACCCGCTTTTTTCTTGTCCTCAAATTAACATGGAGGTGAATCGTTATACCACGGAATTTAATTTTAAACGAAAGTATTCGTGCACGCGAAGTTCGTTTGATTGGCGAAGATGGTGAACAAGTTGGTGTCGTTTCAAAGAACGAAGCCTTAAACCAAGCAGCCGATGCAGATTTAGATTTAGTACTTATTTCTCCAAATGCTAAGCCACCTGTGGCTCGTATTATGGATTATGGTAAGTATCGCTTCGAACAACAAAAGAAGCTTAAAGAATCACGTAAGAAGTCAAAGACTGTCAGTGTTAAGGAAATCCGTTTAAGTCCAACTATTGAAGGTAATGACTTCGACACTAAGTTGAACCATGTTCGAAAGTTCTTAAGCAAGGAAGGCGCTAAAGTACGCGTTTCTATTCGCTTTAGAGGTCGAGCAATCACTCACACTGAATTAGGACTTAAAGTATTAGAGAAGATGGCAGATGCAACTAAAGATATTGCAAATGTTACTGCTAAGCCAAAGATGGAAGGCAGAAGTATGTTCTTAATGCTTGCTCCTAAGAGTGAAAAGGATAAGAAGTAAAAAACTGTTAATTGGAGGAAATAAACATGCCTAAACAAAAAACACACCGCGCTTCAGCAAAGCGTTTCAAGAGAACTGGTAATGGTGGTTTAAAGCGTCATCACGCATTTACTGGTCACCGTTTCCACGGTAAGACTAAGAAGCAACGTCGTCATTTGAGAAAAGCTGCAATGGTTTCACGCAGTGACTTAAAGCGCATCAAGCAAATGCTTTCCCAAATGCGTTAATAACATTTTAGAAATACAGATAGCGAATTAGGAGGAATTTCAGATGCCAAGAGTTAAAGGTGGTACTGTTACACGTAAACGTCGTAAGAAAGTTTTAAAGCTTGCCAAGGGTTACCGTGGTTCTAAGCACTTGCAATTTAAAGCTGCAAGCACTCAATTATTTGTTTCATACAAGTATGCATTCCGTGACCGTCGTAAGCGTAAGAGTGAATTCAGAAAGTTATGGATTGCTCGTATTAATGCAGCAGCTCGTCAAAATGACCTTTCATACAGCAAGTTAATGCATGGTTTGAAGGTTGCTGGTGTTGATATCAACCGTAAGATGTTAGCTGATATTGCTTACAACGATGAAAAGACTTTTGCTGAATTAGCTGCAACTGCTAAGAAAGCTTTAAACTAAGATTTCATTTAATGAGACCAAGATTAAATTCTTGGTCTTTTTTTGTTTCAGCGTTTGTGATTTATTTAACTAATTTATTTTATATGATAGCGCTTACTATAATATGCATCTAAAGTTCGAATTAATCAGGTGATATAGTGAAAAAATAACAATTAAAAAAACTATTTACAAGGTGTTTTGGATGGATCTATACTTTTCTTGATAAATAATTCACAAAGTTGGAGGCATGAATCGTGGTACTATCAAAAAAATCTGAGTCACAAGTAAATAATAAAACTTCAGTGGAATCAATGATAAACAAATACATTAAAAAGGCTCATCAGGCCTTGGAAATAATGGCAACATTTGATCAAGAAAGAGTTAATAAGATTTGTGAAGCAGTTGCAATTGCTGGAGAACAAAATAATTATGCCTTAGCAAAAATGGCTGTTGAAGAAACAGGTCGAGGAGTTGTAGAAGACAAGGCAATAAAAAATATGTTTGCCACTGAGAACATTTGGAATTCATTACGACATGAAAAAACGGTTGGCGTTATTAGTGAGGATAAGGAACGAGAATTAATAAAAATAGCAGAACCGGTTGGGGTTATTGCTGGAGTAACACCTGTTACCAATCCAACATCGACTGTACTTTTTAAAAGTTTAATTGCATTGAAAACAAGAAATACAATTATTTTTGGTTTTCATCCGCAAGCTCAGAATTGCTGTGTGAAAACTGCCGAAATTATTCGCAAGGCTGCAGTTAATGCTGGTGCTCCAGAAGATTGTATTCAATGGATTGAAAAGCCAAGTATTGAAGCAACAAATACTTTAATGAATCATCCAGATGTGCAGCTAATTTTGGCAACAGGTGGTCCTGCAATGGTTAAAGCAGCATATTCTTCTGGAAAGCCGGCATTGGAGTAGGTCCTGGTAATGGGCCTGCTTATATTGAAGAAACAGCTGATATTAAAAGAGCTGTATATGATATAGTTTTATCTAAAACTTTTGATAATGGTATGGTTTGCGCGTCAGAAAATAGTGTTGTCGTGGATAGTAGTATTTATGATCAAGTAAAAAAAGAATTTGCAGCGTGGAATTGCTACTTCCTCAAAAAGAATGAAATTAAGCCTTTTACAGAGAAATTTATTGATCCAAAACGTGGAACAGTAGCTGGTCCGATTGCTGGTAAAAGTGCATATCAGATTGCTAAACTCTGTGGGTTAGAAGTACCTGAGAATACCAAGGTATTAATAGCAGAATATAAGGGAGTAGGGAAAAAATATCCATTATCAGCAGAAAAATTGTCGCCAGTATTTACTTTGTACAAAGCTAAGGATCATGAAGATGCATTAAAGATTTGTGCTGAACTGCTGAATTATGGGGGTCGTGGACATACTGCTGGAATTCATACTAATTAATTAAAGAATTTTCAATGAAAATGTCTGCATGTCGAATTTTGGTAAATACTCCAGCTGCTTTAGGTGGTGTTGGTGATTTATACAATAATTTGTTACCTTCATTAACTTTAGGAACAGGAACTTATGGAGCTAATGCCCTTTCTCATAATGTATCAGCTAGTGATTTACTTAATATAAAGACAGTGGCAATGAGACGAGATAATATGCAGTGGGTTAAGGTTCCAAAAAAGACATATTTTGAACATAATGCAGCTAATTATTTACGACACATGCCAGATGTTAATCGCTTCTTTATTGTTACAGATCAAACTGTTGCTAATGAATTTGGAAATAGAATTACAGATATTCTTGCAAATCGATTAGGAGAAAAAAGTTATGAAATCTTTCAAGCGGTAAATCCTGATCCCGATAGTGATGTAATTTTTGACGGAGTTCATAGGATGAAAATCTTTAATCCTGATGTAATCATTGCTTTAGGCGGAGGTAGTGTTATGGATGCTGCCAAAGCAATGAGACTGTTTTATGAAAATCCTGATATGACTTTTGAAGATAGTTATCAAAAATTCTTGGATATTCGTAAGCGAACAGTGCGGTTCCCTAAAGATAATAAAGTAAAGCTAGTCTGCATACCAACCACTTCAGGTTCAGGTTCGGAAGTTTCACCGTTTGCCATTATTAAAGATGCTAAGACCGGAATTAAACACCCACTTTGTGACTATTCATTGAATCCAGATGTAGCTATTGTGGACGATCAATTTGTTCAGAATTTACCTGAAAATTTAGTGGCTGCAGCAGGTTTTGAGGCTTTGGCACATGCCATTGAGTCCTACGTTTCAACAATGGCAACTGATTTTACCCGTGGTTGGTCAATGGAAGCAATTAACTTGATTTTTGAAAACCTTGAACAGTCATATAAGGGCGACTTAGTTGCTCGCAATCGGATGCATAATGCTGCTACCCTTGCAGGGATGGCTTATGGCAATGCCTTTTTAGGAATTGGTCATTCAATTGCGCATTGCTTATCTTCACACTTTAATTTACCAAGTGGAGTTAGCGATATTTTGGTTATGCCAGAAGTTATTCGTTTTAATGCAAAAAGACCTAACAAATTAGCTATGTGGCCTCATTATGCTACTTATCGAGCAGATAAAGATTATGTCAAAATTGCTCAAAGTCTTGGAATCAAAGGTACTAATGATGCTGAATTTATTGATGGATTGTGTCAAAAAATTATTGATTTAGCTCACAGTTTAGATATCAGTTTGAGTTTAAAAGATTATGGTATTAGTAAAAGTGAGTCTGAACAGCATTTAAGTGAAATTGCTGTTGAAGCATATGGTGATCAAAATACTGTAACCAATCCTTCAGCAATGTTAATTGGTGAAATTAAAGATTTACTGTTAAAAATTTATCAAGCTTAGTTGCAGAAAATAAAGTCCTATTCTCAATTGTTGAGGAGAGGGCTTTTTTTTCATATAATAAAGAGTACATAAAATAGGAGTAGATTAATGATTTTTAGACCAATTTATACGATTGATACAATATATCATTTAGATCCCACTGAATTGAAAAAAATGGGTATTAAGGCTGTTTTTTCTGATTTAGATAATACTTTACTTGCATGGAATATCAGAGATAGTAGTCAAGAAATGGCAATCTTAAATAAGAAATTAGCTGAAGCAGGAATTAAGTTGATAGTTATTTCAAATAATAATCCTGAACGTGTAAGTAAGGCTGTAAGTAAATTTGATGTTGCTTTTTGGGCAAATGCAAGAAAGCCTTTACCATTTGGCATTTTAAAAGCACTTGAGCATTATAATTTATCAAAAGAAAACGTTATAATGGTAGGCGACCAGTTAATCACTGATATTCAAGCCGGTAATTTGGCAGGTGTTAAGACAGTTTTAGTCAAGCCTCTTGTTGAAACTGATAAATGGAATACAAGGATTAATCGCTTTTTTGAGAAGATTATCTTTTTCTTTTTAAATATAAACAAAAAAATTGAGTTCAAGGAGAGCCTAAAATGGATGAAGAATTAAGATGTATTGGTTGTGGGGCTGTTTTACAGAGCCAAGATGAAAATGAAGCTGGTTTTTTGCCTGCAAGTGCATTAAATAAGGCTCTTGAAGGAGAAAACCAAGAAGTATATTGTAAGCGTTGCTTTAGATTACGACATTATAGTGAAATTATGCCAGTGGAATTGAATAATGATGATTTCCTTCGTTTATTAAATTCACTCGGTGACAAAAAAGCTTTAATTGTTAATGTGGTAGATTTATTTGACTTCAACAATTCGCTGATTCCATCATTAAAACGTTTTGTTGGCAATAATGATTTTATTTTAGTTGGCAATAAAGTTGATCTTTTCCCACTCAATTCTAAGGAATCTAAGATCAAAGATTGGATGCGTCAAGAAGCAAATAGAATGGGACTTTATCCCAAGGATATTTTCTTGATTAGTGCTGCTAAAAAGAGAAACTTACAAGATTTAATTGCATATTTAGATCGAGCATCACAAAATCAAGATGTATACTTCGTAGGTACAACAAATGTTGGTAAATCAACTTTAATTAATTCAATTATTGATTTAATGGGGGATGTAAAGGATTTAATTACCACTTCTCGTTTCCCAGGGACTACACTTGACCAAATAAAGATTCCTCTTGATTCAGGGCATTATCTAGTTGATACTCCAGGAATTATGACAGATAAGCAGCTAGCATCATATTTAAATTCGAAAGATTTAGATTTGATTGCTCCTAAAAAGCCATTAAAGCCAGCAACTTATCAGCTTAATAGTGGGCAAACCCTCTTTTTAGGTGGTTTAGGTAGAATCGACTTTGTTAGTGGTGAAAAGACAAGTTTTACTGTTTATACTGCACGCGGATTGTATGTACATCGTACTAAAACTGAAAATGCTGATGAATTTTATGAAAAGCATGTTGGTGATTTACTTACCCCACCACATGGAGATGAAAATTTACCAGCAATGAAAGGCCAAACTTATCATCCGACTACTAAAAGTGATTTGTTATTTGGAGGAATTGGGTTTATTACTGTTCCAGCTGGTGTGGTAGTTAAGACTTACTTACCAGGAGGAATTGGTCAAGGGATTAGACGTGCTTTAATTTAATAGAGGTATAAAAATGGACTGTGTTGTAGCAAATAAGCCTAAAGTTAGGGCTCAAGAAATTAAGAAAGTTTCAGGTAAACAAATTGGGATTATGGGAGGTACCTTTAATCCAGTTCATATTGCTCACTTAGTCGCAGCAGAACAAGTGATGACCAAATTACACTTAGATGAAGTTTGGTTTATTCCAGATAATATTCCTCCTCATAAAGAATTGGCTTTAAATATTCCAGCTGAGGATCGGGCCAATATGCTTGAACTTGCTACAAAAAATAATCCTAAATTCAAGGTTATGCTTCTTGAATTGTATCGTGGTGGAATTTCTTATACGATTGATACAATGCATTATTTAAAAAAAGAAGCTCCTGAAAATAATTATTACTTGATTATGGGCAGTGATCAGGTAAATTCATTCCACACATGGAAAGATGCAGATGAGTTAGCGAGATTGGCTACTTTAGTAGGAATTCGTCGCCCAGGTTATACTCAAGAAGCACATTACCCATTGATTTGGGTTGATGCTCCTGATATTCGCTTATCATCAACCGCAATCCGCCATGCTGTAAAAACTGGCACTTCAATTAGATATTTAGTCCCTGATAGCGTTCGAGAATATATTGAACAAAGGGGGCTGTATCGTGACTGATTTCTTATTAAGCAAAACTTTTTCTAATTTAACTAGTGATGAATTAGTAGACAAGGTACAAGCTAATATGGATGAAGCACGCTTTCGGCATTGCCAAGGCGTTAGTATTACTGCAAGAAAGTTAGCTAAACTTAATAATTATGATGAAGATAAGGCTGCTTTAGCTGGGTTTATTCATGATTATGCCAAGCAAGTAGCTAATGAAGAATTTATTCGTGTAATTAAAGATAAAAGCAATGGATTTGATCAAGATCTATTAAATTGGAATCGGGCAATCTGGCATGGAATTGTTGGAACTTACTTTATTAAACGTGATTTAGGTATTACGGATTCAGAAATTTTAACAGCAATAAGGCGTCATACTACAGGGGATGTGGAAATGACAACTTTAGATAAGATTGTCTTTGTTGCTGATTATATTGAGCCTGGACGTAGCTTTTCTGGTGTAGATGAAGCAAGAGAAGTTACTTTTGCTAACTTAAATGATGGTGTTGGTTATGAATTGGCCCATACATTGCAGTTTTTAGCAAATAATCGACAAAAAATATATCCTAAAACATTAGCAGCATATAATGTTTGGGGAATTAAAAAGGAGAAATAAATTTGAATAGTGAAAAATTATTAGATATTACTTTAGACGCAATTAGTGACCGCCATGGTGAAGCAACTGAAGCATATGATATGCGAGGAATTAGCATCTTAGCAGATTTCTATATTGTAACTAGTGCTAGTTCTAACAGACAATTGCACGCTTTAGTGAATAGTATTTTAGATAAAGTAAGAGAATATGATTACCACGATTATCGGGTGGAAGGAACTAGAGATTCCAATTGGCTTTTGGTTGATTTAGGAGATATTGTTGTAAACATCTTTACTGAAGATGCTCGTGACTTTTATGGACTTGAAAGTCTTTGGGCAAACGGTAAAAAACTAGATATTCCTGAGGACTAGTAATGTCAGTTGTTGGAATTATTGCAGAATATAACCCTTTTCATTCAGGCCATGAATTTTTAATGAATCAGGCTAGATTAAAAGCTGGCGAGGATCCAATTATCGTAATAATGTCTGGAAACTATGTACAAAGAGGTGAAATGGCAATTACGGATAAGTGGACTCGTGCCAAATATGCTTTAACTAGTGGTGCAGATTTAGTTTTTCAAATGCCTTTTGCTACAAGTGTTCAAGCAGCTGATATTTTTGCAAAAGGTAGTATGGAAATTTTAAGCAAATTAGGTTGTGAGGAATTGGTTTTTGGTGTAGAAGATGCCAATTTAAACTTCGCTTATTTAGGTGAAAAAATTAAACAAATTCCAGAAAGTAAAATGGACTTTAATGATTATACTCAAACTTATTCAACTCAATATAACCAAATGGTTGCTCGTGAAGTTGGTAGAGAAGTTAATGAACCTAACATTATTTTGGCTTTAGCTTATGCTGTTGCTAATGCAGATTTAGCCAAAAAATTAAAATTAAGTCCCATTACTAGAATTGGTGCTAATCATGATGACTTACTTGAGCGTGAAAAGGTAGTTCAAAGTGCAAGTGCAATTAGAAATCTTTTGCTTGAAGAACCTGATTTAGCTGATTTAAAACAATGGCTACCTAAGGCAGAAGCAGAGCAATTATTAGCTCAGAGTGTTTATCCTAATTGGAATTTATTATTTCCATTTTTAAAATATAAAATTGAATCAGCTAGTTTAGCTGAATTGCAACAAATTTATCAAATGAGTGAAGGTTTAGAATACAAGTTAAAAGCAGAAATTCATGAAGCACGGGATTTTACAGAATTTTTAAGACATATTAAGTCTAAACGGTATACCTATTCTAGACTAAGAAGATTATGCTTATATACTTTATTAGGAGTAACTAATGAAGATATTGCTAATAGTCAAGCGGACGTTTCGAGTGTTCTTTTAGGGTACAGTAAGCGCGGAAGAAACTATTTAAAGAAAATACGAAAAGATGTTGAATTGCCAATTATTTCTAAAGTCGATCATAAAAATAGTCAAATAGGCAGTTTGGCACTTGATGTAAGAGTAGATCGTTTATTTGAACAAATTATTGGCCGTGATCAAAACTTTGGTCAAAAACCAATCGAGGTGAAATAATGCTAACAATTAATTTTTCTCAAATAAAAAAAAGCAAAGAACCATTAACTGAAATTACCACGAAGCTAGAAACAAGACCTGAATTTTTTGCAAGAGCTAAAGAATTGTTGCTTGATGCTAAGAATATTCAGGTTAAGGGGCAAATGTTTTATCAGGAACCTTTTGTAACAGGAAATTTTCAAGTAGAAGCTGATGTTGTTGCTCCATCAAGTAGGTCATTAGCGCCTGTTCCGATGCATTTGAATTTTTCTTTTACTGAAAATTATTTAGATCGTGAACCAACTAATGAGGAAAAAGAAGAAGTAGATATGATTGTTCCAATTGATAAGGATACAATTGACTTGCAAACAGCAATTGAAGATAATTTGTTATTAAGTTTGCCAACGACTATCCTTACCAAAGATGAAGAAGAAAATAATGAGTTCCCTCAAGGGACTGGATGGGAAGTAGTTTCGGAAGAAAGTTTAGAAAAGCAAAATGAAGAAAAAATCAATCCAGCTTTTGCTAAATTAAAAGATTTATTCCCAGATAGTGATGAAAAATAAAGCCTTTTTTAAGGCTTTTTTCTTTTGGGGCTTGATTATTGTCAAAGCTTAGTTTTTAATATATTATTGAATTATTAAAAAGGAAGGTAAATCTATTTTATTTTTAAAATGGATTTATTTTCTTAGATAACATCATTTAAAATTTTAATAAATAGAAGGTAGAGATCAGAAAGAATGGCTAAGATTTTAATTATTGAAGATGAAAAGAATTTAGCCCGTTTTGTTCAATTAGAATTACAACATGAAGAATATGAAACTGTTGTAGAAAATAATGGACGTCGGGGTTTGGATTTAGCATTAAATGAAAAGTTTGATGCAATTTTACTTGATTTAATGTTACCAGACTTGAATGGCCTAGAAATTGCTCGTCGTGTACGCCAAGTTAAAACTACACCAATTATCATGATGACTGCAAGAGATTCAGTTATTGACCGTGTTTCTGGCTTAGATCATGGTGCAGATGATTATATTGTAAAACCTTTTGCAATTGAAGAATTATTAGCTCGTTTACGTGCCGTTTTACGTAGAGTAAACATTGAAAAGAAAGTTTCAAGCAATGCAGCAATTAAGCAAAAAGTGGTTAAGTTTAATGATTTAACTATTGAAACTGCAAACAGAATTGTGCATAGAGGCGATAAGACAATCGATCTTACTAAGCGTGAATATAACTTGCTTATGACTTTGATTGATAATAAGAATAATGTAGTAAGCCGTGAACAATTGCTGAACAAGATTTGGGGACCTGATTCTAATATTGAAACTAATGTTGTTGAAGTATATGTTCGTTATTTAAGAAATAAAATTGATGCTCCTGACCGTCCTTCATATATTAAGACTGTCAGAGGTACAGGTTACATGGTAAGAGAAGACGATGCACCAGTTCCAGAAGCAAACTAAAAAGAAAGAGACCAAAAATACGTCATTAGTCAAGAAATGGGTGAGTCTTGTAGCTTTGACTATTACGGTCTCTTTTCTTGTTTTTTCCGTAATTATTTATTCAATTGTTAGCCAACAGTTTTTAAATCAAGAGCGTCAAGTTGCTGAAACTGTTGTTGAAAATTTTGAACATCGTTTAAGTTCAATTAATAAGGAATTGCAGATTTCAAATGTGGTTCCCACTTTATCACCTACAACACAAAGGATTTTAAATGGTGGTCCAACAATTTCAGCTGCTGATAATAATACTAGTTCGACTGAAAATGGCTTTAGTGATGATATTTTGCAAAATTTAACAAATCAAGATATCAGTGTAGTGATTTTTGATAAATCAGGTGATGTTGTTTTTTCTAATGGTAAAAATCAGGCAGATTTTTTATCTAATATAACTCATAAGGAAGAACAAATTAAATTAAATTTAGGTAAACAAAGTTTGACGATTTATCAGCCAATTCGCTCAGCCAATAATCGCAAAATTACGGGGTATATTGCTGTAACAGATGATATGTCCAATTTCAATTCAATGATGGACAAAGTTAGAGCATGGATGATTGGAATTTCAATTGGAGCTACTATAATCTTTATTTTGATATCTTACTTCATTATTAGAGGAATTGTTTGGCCATTGAATGCAATGTCCAAAGTTGCAAGACAAATTAAAAAAGACCCTAATAGTGATGTTAGAATTCCTGATTTGAAACGGGATGATGAATTGGGAGAATTAGCTCAGAGTTTTGATCAAATGCTTGACCGAGTTCAGGGATATATCCAGCAACAAAAGCAATTTGTTGGAGATGTGTCCCATGAATTGAGGACACCAGTTGCCGTAATTGAGGGACATCTTTCTTTACTTGAACGTTGGGGCAAAAATGATCCACAAATTTTAGATGAGTCGATAAAGGCTAGTTTACAAGAAGCAGAAAGAATGAAGCATTTAATTCAAGAAATGCTCGATTTAACTAGAGCTGAACAAATTGACATTCAATATCCTAATGAAGTAACTAATGTTTCTGAAGTTTTAACCAGAGTAGTAAGTGATTTACAACTCGTTCATCAAGACTTTACTTTGCGACTTAATAATGATTTAAATGAAGATACAATGATTCAAATGTATCATAGTCATTTTGAACAATTGTTGATTATTTTAATTGATAATGCAATAAAGTATTCAACTGATCGCAATGAAGTTATTATTAGTTCAAGTGTTGAAGATGGTGAAGTAGTTGTAAGTGTTCAAGACTTTGGTGAGGGAATTTCTGAAAGCGAAAAAAGTAAGATCTTTAACCGCTTTTATCGAGTTGATAAGGCAAGAACCCGTGAAAAGGGCGGTAATGGATTAGGATTATCAATCGCTCAAAAACTAACCCAAAGTTATCATGGGAAGATTAGTGTTGATTCAGTGTTAGGTAATGGAAGTAACTTTATCTTACGATTCCCTGTGTTAACTAAAAAAGAAGTTAAGCTTTTAAATAAGAAAAAAGAAAAGGCCCAAAGAGGCAAATAAGATAAAACAGCTAGGTTTTTGACCTAGCTTTTTTTTATGACAAAAGTCATAGTTTATTATGATGAAACTTACTACAGAGTGTTTTCTTTCTCCGATAGACTATAAATAGTTAAAGGAGGAAGCCAAAAATGACTTACGCAATTGAAGTACATAATCTATCTAAAGCATTTAATGAGCAAGCTGTTTTAAGCAATATTAATTTTAAAATTAAAGAAGGAGAAATTGTTGCTTTATTAGGGAAAAATGGAGCTGGGAAAACCACTTTAATTAGGTTACTTAATGATTTGCTTTCTAAAGATACTGGAACAGTTAAAATCTTTGGTCAATCAAAACCAAATCGAAATTTAATTGGCGTGATGCCTCAAAAATCTATTATCTTAGATCGAGTTAAAGTCAAAGAAGCGGTAAACTTAGCTAGATCATTTTATAAAAGTCCAATGCCTTTTGATAAATTAGTTGAATTGGCTAATATCGGTGCTTTACTAGATAAATACACGGATAAACTATCTGGTGGACAACTAAAGCGGGTTTCTTTTGCAATTGTAATGGCAGGAAACCCTAAGCTGGTTTTCCTTGATGAACCTACAGCAGGAATGGATGTTGAAGCTAGAAATGAATTTTGGCAAAAGATAAATGGTTTTAAAAAGCTAGGGACAACTTTTTTAATAACAAGTCACTACCCAGAAGAACTTGAAAAAGTCGCAGGACGTTATTTGATTATTAACAATCACCGACTAGTTTTTGATGGCAGTTTAGAGCAAATGAAAAAGCAAAATCAAACTGTTAAAGTTAGCTTTGTTAGTCAACTTGAAAAAGTTAGCTTTGTTAATTTACCTGCAGTTGTTGATATTAACGAAAATAACAATCACTATGTTTTAAAAGTTAATGGCTTGAATGCATTTTTACCAAGCTTTATCAAATATCTCAATCAAGTGGAAAACCTTGAAATCTCTCAAAGTAATCTCGAAAACTTAATGAAAAAATGGATGGAGGATTAATAATGAATAATTTTGCCTATCAATTGAAGATAAATTTAAAGCGTTTTTTACTTAGAAACCCCTTCTTCTTTATTTTCATAATTTCTTTACCTGCAGTTTTTTACTTAATTTATACCAAAGTAGCAATTACTGATGCACCTGCAGGTTGGAATAAGCGCTTTTTAGTAAGTATGATTGTTTATGGTATTTTAATAAATTCGCTATCAACACTTTCTCGAATTTTATCAAGTGACGATAAAAAAGGTTTCAAACTATTTGTTAAATTATCCCCAACTAGTTTAAACAGTTATTATGCAAATATTTTTTTAGTATTTGAGTTTATGAATATAATTGCTGTTTCGGCAGTAGCATTAGTTGGCGTTTTTATTAATAAGGTTAATTTATCTTTAGAAAATTGGCTTGTTTTACTGGTTGCAGTACCAGTTTTATGTTTACCTTTTGCCTTACTAGGAGTCTTAATTTCTTTTGTTGGCGATGAAAATGCAGTTGGTGCATTGGCAAACTTACTTATGTTTACAATTGCAATTTTGTCGGGACTATGGTGGCCTTTGAGCATGATGCCTGATTATTTACAAAAAATCGGCAAAATCATGCCAGGGTATCCAGCTTCTCAATTAAGTTTAGATTTATTACTAAAGCAAAATATGAGTGGTAATCAATTACAAACTTTATTCGTCTGGCTAATTGTGCTAATTTTAATCTTAGGACTAGTTGTCAAAAATAAGGGGCGTAAAGCTTAATAGCCAAGGAGTAAAATATTGAAAGAATTTCTTAATAGGCATGTCCTTTTTCCAAAAAAGTATGGGGCAATGCCTTATTACTATTTATTGTTTTTATTTTTTGCAGTTTTTGCTGCATTACCGATAAAAAACTTATTTGACTGGGTTTGTTTTTTAGCATTAATACCATTTGCTAAATTTTATCGTGATTCATATGGCGAAGAAATCCCAAATTATGATTGGGAAATTACTGCCATGATTGCAATTGCGGCATTATGGGTTATTAATTATCAATATTATTATAATTTTATTTTTGCAGGTTTTTGTATTGGTTTTAGTGAAATTAAACCCCATATTTTCAAAAATAGAGTAGTAATCTATCTTAGTTCTGTAACAGCATGTGCAGTTTATACGGTTATTAAGCAGGGGTTTGATATTAATTTGTTTTTTGGCTTGCTTTTTGCATACTCTTGCGTCTTTTTTGCTCATTCTTTCGCTGTTTCTCAAAGAAAAAGATTCGTGTTAAAACAAGATAATGAAAGATTATCAATTATTATTAAGCAATCTGAACGTGATCGCATTGCTGGGCAACTTCATGACAATTTAGGACAAGTTTTTTCAACTTTAGCCATTAATGCTGATTTGGCAGAGAAACTGGTTGATAAAAAACCAGACTTAGCCAAGAAGCAAATTCAGCAAATTGGCGAGAATGCGAGGGATAATTTAAATCTCGTTCGGGAAATCGTAGCTGATTTACGTAAGCAAAAGTTAGTTCAGGTCTTAGCTGTTGAAAGTGAAAATCTAGAAAATGCCAAATTTGATTTGACAACCGAAAATCAAGCACAAGCCTTTACTTGGCCTGATAATATCCAAAATGAGTTATCATTTATTATTAGAGAAGCTATTGCCAACGCGATTCGATATAGCCATGGTAATTTAGTTAGAATTACTTTTAATGAAGATTCTAATAATTATTTTGTTAGAATTAAAGATAATGGAATTGGATTTAAAAATAAAGCTAATACTAGTCGTGAACATTTTGGGATTAGTGGGATGCAAACAAGAACTGAAAAATTAAAAGGAAGCTTTGCAATTTCTGACAAAAATGGTGTTGAAATTAGTATTAGTATTCCTAAGGAGTAGTTATGACACGGTTATTTTTAGCTGAAGATCAAGAATTGTTAAATTCAGCCTTGAAGATGTTGTTAGATTTAGAAGATGATTTTGAAGTTGTAGGAACTAGCTTGACGGGTGAAGATGTTGCAAATAAAATCATCACTTTAAAGGTTGAGGTTGCATTACTAGATATAGAAATGCCGAAAGAAAGTGGCTTAGAAATTGCTAAAGAGTTACGTGAGCAGAACTATCCTGGAAAAATAATTATTTTGACTACCTTTGCTCGAGCTAATTACTTTAAAGAAGCATTAGCTCAAAAAGTTGATGGCTACCTCTTAAAAGATAGTCCAAGTGATTCGCTGGTAAAGGCAATTAGGGCTATTTTAGATGGGAATACAGTCTTTGATCCCAAGCTGGTAAGTGGTGTTTTAAATGAAGTAGATAACCCCTTAACAAATCGTGAAATGGATATTTTAAAAATGTTGGAACAAGTAGCTACCACCAAAGAACTAGCTCAAAAATTATTTTTATCAGAAGGGACAGTTCGCAACTATATTTCTTCTATCTTAAGTAAAACAGGAACATCATCAAGATTGGAAGCACTTAACTTAGCACGAAATAAGGGCTGGATTTAGAGTAAAAAAAATAAAGCCAAAAGGCTTTATTTTTTTACTTATTTTCACGTTTTTGCTTTCCAGCATTTCTTTTACGCAATTCTTCTTCTGTAGAACTAGTTGAGTCTGATGAGTTAACAGAATTATCGGAATCATTTCCAATAATATCGTCAATTATTTCTTTTGTTACAACTACTTTCATTGGCTTTTCTTTTAGTTCAGCATCAATTTTGGCTTTTGCTCTTGGTAAGATAATATAAGTTACAATTACTTGTTGAATTAAAGCAATTATCCCACCAACTAAGAAGTAAAGACCCAATGCACCTGGTGTAGACATTGAAATAAATAATGTCATTAATGGACTAATAAAAATAGTTGATTGCATTGCTGCTCGTTGTTGCTCACTAACTCCACGAAGCATTAATAAACTTTGAGCTAAGTAAAATAGTGCACCGACAATTGCAAAAAGTAGTGATGGCTTACCAAGTGATACTCCGAAAAAGCTTGATTTATATAGAGCATCTGAATAGGCTACTGCTTGATAAATACCAATCATGAAAGGAAATTGAACAATTAATGGTAGACAGCCAATTCCACCAGTGATACTTAAATTGTTTTCACGGTAAACTTTTTGTTGAAGTTGGCTGATTTGCATTTGCTTATCAGGAGTTAAAGAACGATCTTTTAAGGCGTCTTGGATAAGTTTGAATTGGTCTTGTAAGCGACTAACCTTTTCTTGCTGAATCGTTGACTTTTTAGAACTTGAAAGCATTAAAGGTAATAGTACAAAACGAATTACAGCTGTAATAATTGCAATTGCCCAACCAGCACCATTTGTACCTCCGATGGCATTTTCAGTTGCTAGCATAATATTTCTTATTGGGATACCAATAAACTGATAGATTAACCCAAAAAAGCCACCTTTTGGTGCAGCGTTTGCACCAGTCTTGTAAGCAGCACAACCAGTTAGAATAACTGCTAACATAGCCACTAAACTAACTAACAGTAAGATTTTTTTGTTTTTTTTCATTAATTAAATACACCACTTAATTTCTATAAATTCTCTGTTTTAAATAAAACAACTTGCTAATATTTTACCGTAAAACGGGTCAAAGGTGCCACATTTGTCAACTGTTTTTGTTCAATTTTATCAATTCTTGCAGTAGGACCTTGGGCAGATGGTAATTCTTGAATAAATTTTTCTAAAATATAATCTTTCCCCTGAACAAGGATAGTTACACTACCATCATTTTCATTTCTTACCCAGCCCTTTAAGAAAAACTTCTTTGCTAATATTTGAGTACACCATCTAAATCCGACCCCTTGAACTAGTCCGTATACATGAATTTCTCTTGTTTCCATAATTTTTTCTCCTTATGAATACAATCTACTATTTAATATTTTAAACTTCTAACATAAAATAGTGTAGTGAACTAAGGAGAATGACATGCAAAAAATTACATCAACAACAAATCAAACAATAAAAAATTTAGCTAAGCTAAATAAGAAAAAATATCGTGAACAAGAAGGCTTTTATTTAATTGAAGGTTTTCATCTAGTAGATGAAGCTTTTAAAAGTAAACTTAATTTTAAGTATTTATTAGCTACTCAAGCTGCTTTTGAAAAGTTGAGTATTCAATACCACTTAGACTTAACTGATAAACGCTTAATTCAAATTAATGAGCGAGTTGCTAAGCATCTTAGTGCAACAACTAATTCGCAAGATGTATTTATGGTTTTAAAAATAAATCAACCTAAGCATTTTACTTTTAATTTTGGTAAATGGATATTACTTGATTCATTAGCTGATCCTGGTAATATTGGTACAATTATTAGAACGGCAGATGCAGCTGGTTTTAATGGGGTAGTATTATCAGAAAATTGTGCTGATTTATACAATCCTAAAACACAAAGAGCAATGCAAGGAAGTCAATTCCATATTCCAATCATCAAAGCGGACCTTTTAAAAACAATTGAGCAATTTAAAGAAAATTATATTCCGGTTTATGCGTCAGTTTTAGATGATGAAGCAAAAGAATTGCCTGATTTTGAAAAAACTAAAGAATTGGCTTTAATTATTGGAAATGAAGCTAATGGTGTAAGTGGGGATGCTGTAAATTTGGCTGATGAAAAATTATTTATTCCTATAAAGGGTCAAGCCGAATCATTAAATGCAGCAATTGCAGCAGGTATTATGATTTATCACTTTGCTTAAATTTCTCACTTGTAATTAGTAAGTGAAAGCAAGTATAATTATATTAACAACAAATTTAAAGGAGGAAGACATATGTCAACTGCTTCTCAAGAAAAAGATGGTTGCCAAGGCTGTCACAATAAGTTTGAAAACTGCGAACATTTTATCAATGCCTTTGCTTTTATTGGTAAAAAATGGAATGGATTAATTATTAGCTCATTATGTAGTTTTACTCCGATGCGTTTTAAAGACTTGGCTAATGCGGTTCATGCTTGTTCAGATCGAGTATTAGTTGAACGACTAAAAGAATTAGAAGAATTAAAGATTGTTAAGCGCTCAGTTTCAGATTCAGGTATTATTACTTATAAGCTAACTAAAAAAGGCGCAGAATTAAAGCCTGTATTTGATCAAGTTCATGAGTGGGCTGATCGATGGGAAGTATAAAGAATACTAGTTGCATGTTTTTGCTAAAAGTTTTAAGATACTAACTATAACAATAAAGATAAAAACATTTAGCAAGACTAGTAGTAAGTTCTTTTACTTAACAGAGAGGATTATTTAGCTGAGATTAATCTAAGTTATGGCTTATGAATTTCACCTTGTAAGTTGAATTTTAATCAATTCCGGTATTTCCCGTTATCGAAAGTTAAGTGTAGGGATATTCTATCCCTAAACGAGGGTGGTACCGCGAAGCTTCGTCCCTGTTGGGGCGAAGCTTTTTTTGTTTAGAAAGGGACGCAGTATGGATTTATTTGAAAGATTGGCTAAATTACGTGATGAAGGTTTAGCACAAATTCAAAAAGCTGAAAATGAAAAGAAGTTAAACGATGTACGGGTAACTTTAGTTGGTAAAAAGGGAGAATTAACTGAAATTCTTCACTCAATGAAGGAAGTTGCGCCTGAAAATCGTCGAGAAGTTGGTCAAAGAGTTAATGAATTACGTGACTTGTTTAATCAAAAACTTGATGATGCTAAAAAAGATCTTTTGAAAAAGTTAGTTGCTGAAAAATTAAAGGCGGAAGCAGTTGATGTTACCTTACCAGGTAGAAAAACTCGTCTTGGTTCTAAGCACGTAATTAGAATTATTCAAGATGATTTAGAAAGATTTTTCATTGGTATGGGCTTTCAAGTGGTTCAAGGACCAGAAATTGAAACAGAGCATTATAATTTCGAAATGCTTAACTTACCTAAGGATCACCCAGCTCGTGATATGCAAGCTACTTTCTTTGTTGATGAAGGTCATCTTTTACGAAGCCAAACTTCTCCTGTTCAAGCTAGAACAATGGAAAAACATAATTTTGAAAATGGTGCTTTAAAGATGATCTCACCAGGTAAGGTTTATCGTCGTGATGATGATGATGCAACTCACTCACATCAATTTGCTCAAATGGAAGGGCTAGTTGTTGATAAAAACATTACCATGGGAGATTTGAAAGGAACTTTAGAAGCAGTTGCAAAACATGTTTTTGGTCAAGATAGAGAAACCCGGTTAAGACCAAGTTATTTTCCATTTACTGAACCAAGTGTTGAAATGGATGTTTCTTGTTTCAATTGTGATGGTAAGGGATGTCCAGTATGTAAATATACTGGTTGGATAGAAGTATTAGGTGCAGGAATGGTTCACCCTAATGTTATTAGAAATGCCGGTTTAGATCCGGAAGTTTATGGTGGCTTTGCTTTTGGTTTAGGGTTAGACCGTTTTGCAATTTTGAAATATGGTGTAGATGATATTCGTGATTTCTATACTAATGACATTAGATTCTTAACACAATTTCGTCAGGAGGAAGACTAGATGTTAGTTTCATATAAATGGTTACAAGATTTTCTAAAGTTAGATATTGATCCTAATGAGTTAGCAGAAAAAATCACTAGAACTGGGATCGAAATAGCATCAGTTGACCACCCTATGGAAGGGTTAAAAAAGATAGTGGTTGGTCACGTTTTAGAATGTGAAATGCATCCAGATTCTGATCATTTACATATTACTCAAGTTGATGTAGGTGAAGATGAACCAATTCAAGTGGTATGTGGAGCACCCAATGTTGCTGCGGGCGAATATGTTATTGTTGCTTTGCACGGAGCTAGAATTGCTGGTAATGAAAAGATTAAGCGCGGTAAAATTCGTGGTGTTGTTTCAAATGGGATGCTTTGTGGTTTACAAGAAATTGGTTTTAGCGATAGTGTTGTACCACAAGAATTTGCTGATGGAATTTTTGTATTTCCTGAAGCAATTAAACCAGGGACTGATGTTTATGAAGCCTTAGGTATGGACGATTACATTTTAGATTTTGATATCACTCCTAACCGTGCTGACACTCTTTCTATGGAAGGAGCAGCATATGAAGTTGGTGCAATTGTTGATCAAAAGCCTAACATTGAAGATGTCGCTTTAAAGGGTGACGGAAGCGATTGGACAAATGAATTAAGTGTTAGTGTAGATAAAAAGCTCGCACCAAAATTCTTAATGAGAAAAGTTTCAAATGTAAAAATTGCTCCAAGTCCACTTTGGCTTCAAACACGTTTATGGAATGCCGGAATTCGCCCAATTAACAATGTAGTTGATGCTACTAATTACGTTATGCTTTTAACGGGTCAACCAATGCATGCCTATGATGCTAGTGCATTTTCTGGTAAGTGCGAAGTTCGTTTAGCTAAAAAGGGTGAAAAATTAACTTTACTTAATGAAAATGAATTAGAATTAAATTCTGAAGATATTGTCATTACAGATGGAACTAAGCCAGTCGCCTTAGCAGGTGTTATGGGCGGGCTTAATTCAGAAGTAACAGATTCAACAACTGATGTGATTTTGGAAAGTGCAGTTTTCGACCCAGCATTAGTTAGAAAAGCTGCTTTACGGCATGATGCAAGAAGTGAATCATCTGCTCGTTTTGAAAAGGGACTTAACTGGGATAATACTGAAAAAGCACTTAACATGGCTGCACTACTTCTTAGAAATCATGCAGAAGGTACAGTTAACGAAGGCATTATTTATGCTCAAAATGAAGAAAAGCCTAAATGTGAAATTACAGCTAACTTTGCTTATTTCAACAAAATTTTGGGAACAGAATTATCAAATGAAGAAATTTTAACCATTTTCAATCGCTTAAACTTTGTAACTAAATCAGCAGGTGATGAAGTAACTGTAACTGTTCCAAATAGACGTTGGGATATTTCAATTAAAGCTGATTTAGTTGAAGAAGTTGGTCGAATTTATGGCTATGACAACATTAAGTCAACTCAACCTGTACTTGGTCAAACTCATGGTGGTTACAATGCTGATGAAATAAAGGTAAGACATTTGCGTCACTTAGTTGAGGCACAAGGTCTTGTCGAAACTATCAATTATTCATTAACTAGTGAAGATTTAGCATATTTGTTTAGAGATAAAGCATTAGCACCAGTTAAAGTTGAATGGCCACTTAATTCAGCTAGAACAACAATGAGACAAAACTTAATGGCCAGCTTGGTTGAAACTGCTAGCTATAACTTTGCTCGCAAACAAAATGAAGTTCGAATTTTTGAACAAGGGCGTGTGTATGATCATGAAAATGATGAATACAATGAACATACTCATTTAGCAGCTCTATATTCTGGCACAGTAGAAGAAGTAAATTGGCAACATATTGAAGAAAAAGTTGATTTTTACTATGTTAAAGGTCAAGTTGAAACATTATTTGATGCTGTAATTAAATCTCCTGCTAAGATTGAATATAAGGCGATTAATTTGCCTGGTATGCATCCAACTAGAACAGCCGGTATTTATATTAATGACCAATATGTGGGCTTTGTTGGACAAATTGCCCCACTTCTTAACTTGTTTGATAAGAATTTACGTGGAAAAGAACTATATGGTTACGAACTTAATTTAGATTTGATCTTGCCACTTATGGATGGTGAGACTAAATCAATGCCAGCTCCTAAATATCCAAGTGTTGAACGTGATATGTCATTATTGGTTGCTGAAAATGTAACTAGTGATGAAGTCGCAAATGTCATTCGTGAAAATGCTGGTAAATATTTAGTTAAACTTGATGTAATTGATGTATATCAAGGTAAACATATTGAAGCTGGTAAAAAGAGTTTGGCTTATAAATTAACATTCTTAAATGAAAAAGAAACTTTAACAGATGAAGTTGTAACTAAGGCTGTAAACGCAGTTAGTGAAGCTTTAACTAGTCAATTAGAAGTAGAAGTACGTTAATCTATTGACTTTCATTAGTGAATTAAATATTATTGACTGGTGAAATATCAATAAAGGGAGATTAATATGCCACAAAAAACATATCCAATGACTGCCGCAGGCAAAGAAAAGCTTGAAGCAGAACTTAAAGAATTAAAACTTGTTAAGCGTCCAGAAGTTATTGAAAGAATTAAAGTTGCTCGTTCATATGGTGACCTATCTGAAAATTCAGAATATGATGCAGCTAAAGATGAACAAAGTGCTGTAGAACAACGGATTGCTCAAGTTGAACAAATGCTTAAATATGCTGATGTTATTGATGCTGATAGTGTTGATCCTAATGAAGTTTCAGTTGGTAAGACTGTAACTTATACTGAAGTTGGTGAAGATGATCCAGAAACTTATACAATTGTTGGTTCTGATGAATCAGATCCATTAAACGGCAAGATTTCAAATGATTCACCAATTGCACAAGCATTACTTGGTAAGCATAAAGGTGATACTGTTTCAATCAGTACACCAGGTGGAAGTTTTGATGTTGTTATTAATGACGTTAAAGCTTAATTAACATTAAACAATAGAACGAAAGAGCTGATACGAAGTTGTATCAGCTCTTTTTGTAATGTTTGTTATTGATTTCGTTTATGATAAAAATAATATGCTAAAAGGCAAATTCCAGTTATTACACTTAATAGTAAGCCTAAATAGAATTGATGTGGCACATAAACAAATTTTATTTGATGTTTCCCATTAACTAACTGAATTTCTAAGAAGGTATTAGTGAATTTAGTATAGTTGATTTTTTTACCATTATCATAGATGGTCCAATTATTGTCGTAAGGAATACTAGTTCTAAGTGTTTTATTGCCACTAGTTGTAAAAGTTGAAGTTTCAATAGTACCAGCTTTTGTTTCTTTAACAATTGGTTGGTTCTCTTTAAGTTTAGTCAAAGTAGTAGTAAGGTGCTTAGAATTTAGTTCCCAAATAATGATATTTGCTAAATTTACTTTGTTTTTTAATAAAGTAAATGAAAGAACTAATTTTTTGCCTTTTTGTTTATTGGCAATATTAAGAAGTTTGACCTGATCATAACGAGCATCTATATCAACACTTTCGCCATTAATAGTAAATGAAACAATTTTTCCTGTTAAACTAGCTGGTAATTGTAAGTAATAGGAATTATTAGTTTTTGGAGTAAAAGAGTATGAAATGGTTGCAACTTGGGTCAAAACCTTTTTTTGGTAAGTTGAATTACCACTAGCTTTCGCATTTTCCAATTGTGCAGTTGGAAGATTAATTGCAGTAAATAAGTTGGTTTTATCACCGGTTGCAGCAGTATAAAATGATTGCTGATTTTTGATAGGCTGGTTTTCAAAATAATTGGTAGCCCAATTTCTTTGAGAGATATAAGCAAGAGGTAAGGCTGTTTGGTTAATTGCATAAGATAGTTGCTTAAAATCTCCACCGAATGTCATTGAATTAATATCAGTTCGATATAGTCGATTATTGTATTTCATTCTCTGACTATTTTTAACATTATCATCGCCATAATAAGGCTGTAAGGTATATTTTACACCTAACAGTGAATCTAATACTTGTGTTGAAAACTTATTGATAAATGCATTAGAGTTATGTGCTAGTCCTTGATAGCTAATGAAGCTATTAATTTTAGAATTGGCAATTGAATTGAAAACTGATAAACCATAATAACCATCACTAAATGGATCATCGTCAGAACGAGAAAAAGTTTTTTCTAAGCGATATAGGCTACTGTCTTGGCTCTTAATTGAATTGGTAGCACTTGCAACATTTTCAGTAAAGTTGCTATAATCTTCATTTACTTGATAAGAAATACTATTTAAGCTTGAATTTAGGTTTAAAGCTGTAGCAATAATGGTCAAACCCCAGATTAACCCTTGTACTAAGATATTTTTTAGAGGTAAAGCAGCTGCAATAATAATAGCAATGACAGCGAAAACTAAACTAATTAGAACCTTATTGTGATCTAGAAAATCAAATCGATTCTTAGTTAATAACCAAGTAAAGAGTCCAGCTGATATTAAAACAATTAATATTAATTGCTTAATTGAAATCTTACTTTGTCTTGACAATACTTTGAGTGCAAGTTCAATTAATAAAAAGCTAATGACAAAACTGAAGCGAGCAGGATACCAAGTTGGAAATTGTCCTAAATGCCAGAAAAGAACTAATGGATTAAACCAGCAAGAAATAAATAAAAATAATAATAAAATTGCGTAGCTCAATCGTTCTTTAAGACTGAATTCTTGGCTTAAAAAGTAAGTTAAGCTAATTAGGAAAAATAAAATTGTAAGGTATACATTAGGTAATCCAGCTTGCATTTCATGGAAACTATATGAACCTGAAATAAATTTACCTAGTAGCTTGTATGGAGTAAATTGAATTCCCCAATTAAAGACGGCACTGCTATTTTTATTATTAATTATTTCATAAATAGTAGGAATTAAGGCAAAGGCTGCTAATAAAGTAGCGGTAGTTGATTTTATTACGTAATTGAGTAATTTCTTTTGCCAATTAGTAGGATGATTGAATAAATAAATGGCAAAGTAAAAGAAGCCAAACACCAAAGCCATGTAGCCAGTATAAAAATCAGTTACCCAAAGAAGGAAAGTAACAAGAATTAACCAGTTTTTTTTGCCCACTTGATGAATTTGCAAAATTAATAATGGCAGCAAAATTAAGCTGTCAAGCCACATTAAATTCAAGTTGTAGGCAATAACATAACCAGATAAGGCAAAAGCATTGCTACCTGCTAAGGCATAAATCTTTTGATAATGTTTTTGAAAATAATAATAGCTAGTTAAGCCAATTGTGCCAACTTTAAGTGAAATAATCCAATAAATAGCAATAGGTAATTGAGTCTTGCTGAAGAAAAGTAAAAGCATATTAAATGGGCTAGCTAAATAATAGAAGAAAGTTCCGATTAAACTGCCACCTAATCCATTTGCAAAACTATAACTGTATGCGGCAGGATTAAAGAAGTGATCTTTATAAAACGCAAGCAAATCAATATATTGCTGACCTAAATCAACAGTTAAGATTCGCATACCATGCATAGCAAAGTAACCAGCAAATATTGCAAATGGAATAAAAAAACTTAATAAATATAAAATTGTACGAACATGTTTGTCTTGATAATTAATTTTCATTTTCCTCATTTACTTAAGATTTAAAAAACATTGAAACTAACATTGGGATATACATAGCATAACACAAAGCTATCTGCTAAAATATTGACTGACTAGTGAGGTTGATTTTCTTGAATTTTTTAAAAAATAATAATCATAAATCTGATCGAAAAGCGGCTGAAACGCCAATCAGAATGAAAATAATTTTAGGTGTCATTTTTATTTTATTCGCAATGTTGATAGGACAACTAGCATATTTGCAATTAATTTATGGTAGTCGTTTTCATTCAGAAGTGCAAAAAAGCGATGACACGGTGGTTACTAGTGCAGTTCCACGAGGCATTATGTATGATGATAAAGGTCGCGTTTTAGTTGGTAATAAGGCTAATAACGCTATTACTTATACTAAGGGCTCGTCAGTTACTAGTAAACAAATTTATAATATTTCTACAGCTTTGAGTCAATATATTACTATTAGTAATGAAACACCAACTGACTTGCAACTAGCTGCTTATTATTTAGGTAATAGCAGCAATTATGCTAAAGAATATGCAAAATTGCCTAAGTCACAAAAGTATGATTCAGATGGAAACGAGTTAAGTAACTCAAAGGTCTATTCCACACTAGAAAAGCAAGTTATTAAAGAAAAGAAGCATTATACTAGCAGACAAAAGACTGCTGCTTTGATTTTTAATAAGATTTCTGGTGCTTATAGCTTGTCAACAATCTATATTAAAAATCAAAATTTAACTGATAAAGAAGTTGCTTTGGTTGGTGAACATTTATCTGATTTACCTGGTGTTGGAATAGGGACTGATTGGGAGAGAACTTATCCTAATGGATCTTCAATTAAGACTATTATTGGATCTGTTTCTTCCGAAAAAGCTGGATTACCTAGTGAAAACTTGCAATATTACTTAGCTCAAGGTTATTCACGTAATGACCGAGTGGGGACTTCTTATCTTGAAAAGGAATATGAAGCTTTACTTAAAGGCACTAAGACTGAAAGTAAATTAACAACTAAGTCCAATGGAACAGTTACGCAAACTAAAACTGTCTATAAAGGGCAAGCTGGGGCAAGTTTGATTCTGACACTTGATTCTAAATATCAAGCAAAAGTACAAAAGAAATTAAAATCTGTATATTCTTCTGCCTTATCAGCAGGTGCAGCTCATTATTCAAGTGGTGCATTTGCAATTGCAATGGATCCAAATACAGGAGCAATTAAAGCAGTAGCAGGACTAGACCATGATGTGAAAACTAATAAAGTTACTGATGATGCTTTAGGTGTTATTAACCAATCATTTGTTATGGGGTCTGTTGTAAAGGGTGCGCAAGTTGCAGGTGGTTTAATTAATAAAGTTATTACACCAAGTAGTAATACTTTGCCAGATACACCAATTTACTTACCTGGTACACCAGTTAAGAAATCTGTTTATCCAGTTGGGACTTTCAGTTCATTGGATGCAGAAACAGCCCTTGAAGTATCAAGTAACATTTACATGATGCAACTTACATTAAGATGGTTGAATGCCAAGTATACACCAAAAACGTATATTCATATGCCGACTGATGCTTTTGATATTTTAAGACGCAATTTTGCGATGTTTGGATTGGGACAAAAGACAGGAATAGATTTACCAGGAGAAATTTCAGGTATTGAAGGTAAGACCCATAATTCATCTGGTCAATTGCTTTCTGGTTCAGTACTTGACGAATCCTATGCTAACTATGATGCATATACTCCTATCCAACTGGCACAATACATTTCAACCATTGCAAATGGTGGCTATCGAATGCAACCATATTTGGTACAATCAGTTGGTCAAACTAATTCAAGTGGTACAAAAGTTTCAATTAATTACTCTAAAACACCAAATGTTCAATTTAGAATACCTTGGACAAGTAGTGAATTGAATGTTATTAAAACAGGGATGTACCGTGTAGTACATGGGACCAATGCTTGGGGTACCGCCCATACATTAAAGGATGTTAAGCCAAGTATTTCAGGTAAGACTGGTACTGCTCAAACTTTTTACTATGATGCCAGTGCAAGTAAGAAAAAGAATAGTAGCAGTGATCCAATTGAATTAATCAATGCTACTTTTGTTGGTTTTGCTCCTTCAAGTAAGCCAAAATTAGCTGTAGTAGTGGTTTTCCCAGGTTTGGATCCTAACTTGGAAGGTACTTACACATTGCAAGTAGCTAAAGAAATGGTTGAAGATTACTTCAAATTAAATAAATACGCAGAAAACTAATATTTTTTCTGGTAAAAGCTATTGAAAAATGCTATCATTGAACAGTCGAAATAAATTTAATAGGTGGTGGAAGAAATGGCAGATAACATTATTCTTGAATGTACTGAATGTGGCGAAAGAGACTACTTAACTAAGAAGAATAAGCGTAAGCACCCTGAACGTTTGGCTTTGAAGAAATATTGCCCACGTGAAAGAAAGGCTACGCTTCACCGCGAAACTAAGTAATTACTAAGACAACAGGTTAAAAAGCCTGTTGTTTTTTTGTTATAATGTTAAACATGAAGAAAAAAGAGTTAAGACAGCGACAAATTCTTCGTTTAAAAGAATTTGCCAAGAAGGACCGAAAAGTTGAAGAAGATATTTTATTACAAAATAAATTTTTAGCTAATTCGTTACTTGAAGGAGTGAAAACAATCGGTGTAACTTGCCCATTGGATTTTGAAATTGATAATCAAATAATTATTGAGCAAGCTAGAAAAAAGGGAATAAAAACTTATTTAGCTAAAAGTTATCATGATAAGAGTATGGATTTTGTTTATTTTGATGACCAAACCCGATTAGAAAAATCTGACTTTGGTGTTTGGGAAGTAGCAAATCCAACTGAGATTAATAATCAACTAGATTTATTGCTAGTACCAGGACTTGCTTTTTCTAAGGTAAGTCATGATCGTTTAGGCTTTGGTGGTGGTTATTATGATTGTTTTTTAGCTGAACATAATTGTAAAACTGTTAGTTTAGTTAATTCGGTTATGTTATTTGATACGCCAGCTTGGCCAATTGAAGTAACTGATAAGCAAGTTGGAGAATTAATTACTTTAACCAAGTAATAGACAAACTAAAAGGAAGAATGAAGAATAGTGACTTATGAATAATCCAAGAATTAGAAAATATTATAAGACTAATGCGATGACTAATACTATTTTTGTGGTTTTAGTTGCAATGTTTGCCTTAGAAACATTCAATGGCGGATCAGAGGATTCAGCAGTTTTATTTAAATTGGGTGCGCAATTTAACCCCGCGGTTATTATTTTAGGTCAGTGGTGGCGCCTTTTTACCGCCCAATTTTTACATATTGGATTACTGCATTTGGTTGTTAATTGCGTTACGCTCTTTTATATGGGGCAATATTTAGAACCAATGCTAGGACATGTACGTTTCTTAATTATTTATTTACTAGCAGGAGTTGGTGGTAATTTAATGACAATGGCTTTTGGTAGTGATAATGCGGTAAGTGCTGGAGCATCAACTGCATTGTTTGGCTTATTTGGGGCGATGATTGCATTAGGTATCGCTAATCGGACACATGAGGGAATGGCCTATTTAGGAAGACAATCATTTGTATTAGCTGTAATAAACCTTTTGTTTGATATTAATGTCCCACAAATTGATACTTGGGGCCATGTTGGTGGATTAATTGCTGGATTTTTATTAACAGTAATTTTGGGAGATCAAAACTTACGTGGTTATAAATTACCAATAAAAATTTTAGCAGCATTAGCATTAATTGTTTTTATATTAGCAACTTTGAGAATGGGATTTATTATTTCGGAATAATGAAAACTTTATATGATGTGCAACAATTGTTGAAAAAGTTTAATATTTTAGTTTATGTTGGTAAGCGTAAATGGGATATTGAGCTGATGGCCTTAGAACTGGATAATTTGCACCATGCTGGAGTAATTAGCCAAAAGGATTATTTAACAGCAAAACTTATTTTGCGACGGGAACATGAAATTGAAGAAAAGAATGAAAAAGAGTCGTAAGAGCGGTATTATAAAATAAAGAAAAATTTGAGGAGAAAGAAATAGTGAATACTTTTTTATTAGTTATTGATGCGATTTTATTAGTTATTATCTTGTCATTTCTTTGCTCTTGGCTATGGAACAAATACCAAGCTAAAAGAGTTGGTGGCGCTTTAAGTAATGAAGAATTTCGAGCAGGTATGCGAAAAGCGCAAATTATCGATGTTCGTGAAAGTGCTCCATTTAAACGTAAGCATATTGATGGAGCGCGTAATATTCCAATGACCATGTTTAAGTACCAACATGGTGAAATTAGAAAGGATTTACCTGTTTATCTTTATTCTGATGCAAGTTCTATTACTTTGCGTGCCGCAAGAATTTTGCAAAAAGACGGTTACAAAAAGATTTTTTGGCTAAAAGATGGTTTAGAAAATTGGGATGGTCGTACTAAGGCATCAAAATATTAATTAAACAAAAAAACTTGCTAGGATAAATACCAGCAAGTTTTTTTAGTAACTTATAATTATAATGTTAAGTAACAATTTTAAATATTGCTTTAACCTAAGTGAGCTGAGTGACTCTTACGGTTAGCGCGAATGCGGTTTTGTTCAATTCGCTTAGCTTCTTGTTCAGCAGGGTCTAAGACCTTCTTTTTGTATGTGAAAACACCTGCTGCAATTGTACCTAAAGTAGTAATCATTCCGGTAACAAAGCCGGCTCCAAACTTTTTAGCCATTTTGAATTACCTCCTAGTTCATTTACTTTAATTTTAGCAATATTTATCATTTTATTAAAGGAAAAGGTATGCAAAAAATAATAGTTGTTGTCGGACCGACAGCTGTAGGTAAAACTAGCTTAGCGATTAAATTGGCTCAGCAAGTAAATGGACAAATAATTTCTGGCGATTCCATGCAGATATATCGCGAGGTTTCAATTGGGACAGCTAAGGCAACTGAAGAAGAACAAGCTGCTGCTCCCCATTTATTAATTAATCAGAAATCTGTTTTTGAAGAATATTCTGTTAAGGACTTTGTAGCAGATGCTACTAAAGCGATTGATAAAACAATTCAAATAAAAAAAACACCGATAATTTGTGGTGGAACAGGGTTTTATATCAATGCTTTGATTAATAAATTACAGCTTGGAGAACCAGGAGAATATGAAACGAGTGTTGAACCTAAGTTTGAAGTTTTCTTAGCTGAACATGGTCCTGAAAAGTTGTGGCAACTTTTGCAAGAAAGGGATCCTCAGGCGTGTGAGAAGATTCCAGTTGAAAATACTCGGCGAGTATTACGAGCTTTAACAGTTATTGATCGGACTGGAGAAAAATTTAGTCAGCAACAAGTACAAATAAAGCCACGATATGATGCTTTATTAATTGGTTTAAATAGTGAGCGTCAACTAGTCTATGATCGGATTAATAAGCGAGTCGATATCATGATGACTGAAGGGTTACTTGACGAAGCTAAATTTATTTATGAAAATCGAGCTAGGGAATATCAAATTCTGCAAGCAATTGGCTATAAGGAGTTTTTCCCTTATTTTGAAGGGACAAGTGATTTAAATACTTGTGTTGAGAAACTTAAACAGGCCTCAAGAAAATATGCTAAACGGCAGTTAACTTATTTTAGAAATAAGTTAACAGTAAATTGGTATGATTCTCTAAATAATCCGAATTATTTTGAAGAAATTTTAACGAAAGTAGAGCAATGGCAAAATGAATAATTATCCTAAAGAACTAATTCAAATAGTTAAAGAGGTAAATAACTTAATTGCCCCTAAATTAGCAGAGCTTGATGAACAAGTTGTGTATAATCAAGCCAAAGTATTAGAAACTTATAAGCATGCTAGTGTTGCTGAAGCTGATTTAAAAGGGACAAATGGATATGGTGATGATGATACAGGGCGCGATAAGCTAGAGCAGATTTTTGCGGAAGTATTTCAAACTGAAGCTGCCTTAGTACGTCCGCAATTTGTTTCAGGCACACATACATTGGCAACAGCTATGAAAGGAAATTTACAAGCAGGCGATACTTTAACTTATTTGACCGGGATGCCATATGATACTTTACAAACTGTTATTGGTCTTACACCACATAAGCAAGGAACCTTGATGCAAAGAGGTATTAAGTTTTCTTATGTTCCATTAAAAAATAATCAAGTTGATTACCAGGCTGCTAAAGAAATTCTGCTTCGTGATAAGCCAAAAATGGTTGCAATTCAAAGATCTAAAGGATATAGCACTAGACCAAGTTATAATGTGGAGCAAATTAAAGAAATGATTGCTTTTGTCAAAGAAGTTTTACCATCAGCAATTGTTTTTATTGATAACTGTTATGGGGAATTTTCTGAAAAGCATGAACCAACAGAATATGGAGCAGATTTAATGGCTGGTTCTTTGATAAAAAATGGTGGTGGTGGAATTGCCAAAACAGGTGGTTACATTGTAGGAAAAAAGCAATTGGTTGAAAATGCCACTTATGAATTACTAGCACCAGGATGTGAAGAAGAAGGAGCTACTTTAACTAATATGCAAGATTTCTTGCAGGGCTTTTTCATTGCTCCTAATACTGTGGTAAATGCTATAAAAGGTATGGTTTTTAGTAGTGCGCTGTTAGAAAAAATGGGTTTAGAAGTTGCTCCAAGATGGGATGCAGTTAGAACGGATTTGATTCAAAATATTATTTTTCATGATCCAGAAAAAATGGTTAAATTTGCCAAAGAGCTGCAAAAGAATTCTCCAGTTGATTCTTTTGTAGACCCTGTTCCATACAATATGCCAGGTTATGAAGATAAAGTTGTAATGGCAGCTGGGACCTTTGTTTCAGGTTCAACAATTGAATTTTCTGCTGATGGTCCAATTAGAGAACCATATGCATTATATATGCAAGGTGGATTAACTTATGCCCATGTAAAAATTGCTGTAATGAATGCAGTTAATGAATTGTTTTTTAAGAAAGTTTAAATATTAATAAAAAATTAGAGCTGATTTCAGCTCTTTTTTTTAGACCAATTTTCTTTTCTAGCCTTACTTACACATATGTTTTTTATACTTTTGAAAAATAAGTAGTCCAATATAATTAGCATAAAATAACTATACCAGTTTGACAAAATAAAAAACAAAGGCTATTATATGGCTATGTTCTTAGGAAATATAATTGATTCTAGGACTATACCAATTTTGTTACGATAGAAAGATTATGTTAACAGGTGGAAATATGAAGAAAGTATACACTGAAGAAGAAATTCGTAAAATTGTTAGAGACCAAAATGTACGTTTCTTACGTTTATGCTTCACAGACATCAATGGTACATTAAAGAATGTTGAAGTTCCTCTTAGTCAATTAGATAAAGTTTTGGCAAACGAAATTCGTTTTGATGGTTCAAGTATTGATGGATACGTTCGAATCGAAGAAAGTGACATGGTTTTATACCCTGACTTCTCAACTTGGGCAGTATTACCTTGGGGCGATAATGAAGGCGGCAAGATTGGTCGTTTGATTTGTTCAGTTCATAATACTGATGGTACTCCATTTGCTGGTGACCCAAGAAACAACTTAAAGCGTGTTGTTGCTGAAATGAAAGATATGGGCTACAGCAACTTTGAAATTGGGTTTGAAGCTGAATTCTTCTTGTTCAAAGAAGATAGTGAAGGTAACTGGACTACTAAGCCAACTGATCAAAGTTCATACTTCGATATGGCTAGCGAAGATGAAGGTGCTAAGTGCCGTCGTGATATTGTTGAAACTTTGGAAAAGATTGGTTTCGAAGTTGAAGCAGCTCACCACGAAGTTGGTGCTGGTCAACAAGAAATTGATTTCCGCTTTGATGATGCAGTTGCTACTGCAGATAAGGTTTTAACTTTCAAGATGGTTGTTAAGCAAATTGCTAAAAAGCATGGCTTACATGCAACCTTTATGCCAAAGCCAGTTGAAGGCTTACCTGGTTCAGGTATGCACACTAATATGTCATTATTCAAAGATGGCAAGAATGTCTTTTATGACAAGGATGGCGAATACAAGTTATCAAAGACAGCTCTTTACTTCTTAAATGGTATTTTAAGCCATGCAAGAGCCTTAACTTGTGTTGGTAATCCAACTGTTAACTCATACAAGCGTTTAATTCCAGGGTTTGAAGCTCCTGTATATATTTCATGGGCTAACAAGAACCGTTCACCACTTGTTCGTATTCCAGATGCTGAAGAAATTGGTACTCGTCTTGAAATGCGTTCAGCTGACCCAACAGCTAACCCATACTTATTATTAGCAGCTTGCTTAAAGGCTGGTCTTGAAGGTATCAAGGAAGCTAAGATGCCAATGGCCCCAATTACTTCAAATGTCTTTGAAATGTCTGCTGAAGAAAAGAAGGAAAGAGGAATTATTGCTTTACCTTCAACTTTGCATAATGCTACTAAGTACTTCAAGCAAGATAAGTTAATCCAAGACGCTTTAGGTGAACACTTAACTCAAAGCTTTATTGAATCTAAAGAACTTGAATGGGCTCAATACACTCAAAGTGTTTCAGATTGGGAAAGAAATCGTTACATGAACTACTAATATGTAGTAATAACTATCTGAATACTATAAAAGGAGAGGTTTATACCTCTCCTTTTTATATTGCTGTTAAAATATCACAAGCTAGACCCACGACATCCTTTTGGCGCGTTTGCCCCCAGTTGCGTGCATCATGTTCAAAATTAGCTAAGCTGTCAGCAGAGTATAGAATCTGAGCAAATTGAACCTGGCGTAATTGGCAACAAGCGGCCATTGCGGCACATTCCATTTCAACAACCGATATTCCTTCAGCTAGATGCTGTTCAACTTTAGCTTTAGTTTCTCTGAAAAAGCCATCAGTTGTCCAAGTGGTTACTTCGGTGTAGGGCAGGCTTCTTTTTTCAAGTTGCTCTTTAACTTGCGTCACTAATGGACTAACTAAGTTGATGTAACGGCTTGGAGCTAGATAATGAAAACTGGTGCCTTCATCACGCAAGGCTTTAGTTGGTAAAAAGAAGTCACCTTCATTTCCAGAAGTTAAAGCGCCACAAGAGCCAATTGCTAGCACTTCTTTTACACCATAGGCAATTAGCCAATCAAGAAGTTGAACAGCAGCACTAGCACCTAAAGGTGGGCGAACAAGTGAAAGAGTTTGATTATGATACTGAACTTGGTAAACAGAAAAGTTGCAAGCAAAAGTCTCAAAGTTGGCAGCAATTTTATAATCTTTATCAGCTAAAAAAGCTTGAAAATTTTCATCAGTGACAAAAGGATAGACAAGCTTGTCAGCAAAATCGCATCCCAAATTTTCGTGATTAGGATTAAGAACAGCGTTAGGATTTGAATCGAAGTTCATTAATGATAATTTTTCCACATTTTTCACCTCTTAATAATATTTATTTAATAATATCATAATAGGCAATGCGAATCTAGCTAGTGTTTCTTAATATATAAAAGTGTGCAAATATTTGTTATTATATTTTACTATTTTGCATTGACAAAAATCGGTCAAAAAGATATCGTATTATAGAATTTGTTCGCTTTTATGTTAGAAGGAGATTTTTGATGAAGAAGACGCAAATCAAAGCTGTAGTAGCTAGTGGACTAATGGGTGTTATTCTATTAACTCTATCTGGGTGTCGTGCGAAACGTTCGCTTAGTCAAAATAATGCGAAGAATAAGCATTCAATTGCCCTGATTACGGATATTAGTGGAGTTGATGATCACTCTTTTACTGAAGCTGCTTGGCTCGGATTTAAAGCTTTTGGTAAAGAACATAAACTTAGTCAAGGAATGGGAGGATATCAATATTTTCAATCTAATAGTGAAGGAGATTTTGTCCCTAACTTCAATCAAGCAGCTAGTGCTGGATTTGAAACTTTATATGGAGTAGGGTATGCATTAAAAGAAGCTGTTGCCACAGTAGCACAAAAATATCCTGAAAAAAATTTCGTTATTATGGATGATGTTATTGAAGGGCGAAAGAATGTAGTTAGTGCAACTTTTAAATCTAACGAAGCATCATACTTAGCAGGAGTTGCTGCGGCATATACTACCAAAACTAATACTGTTGGTTTTATTGGTGGAGCTAAATCGACAGTACTAGACTTGTTTGAAGCAGGTTTTAAACAAGGGGTCCGTGATACAGCTAAAAAATTAGGTAGAAATATCACAATCTTAGATCAGTATGTTGGAGATTTCACTTCAACTGACAAGGCTAAAGCAATTGCTCAATCTATGTATGCAAAAAAAGCTGATATTATTTATCAAGCAGCAGCAACTGCTGGTAATGGAGTTTTTCAAGAAGCCAAGAATCTCAATAAAACAAGAAGCGAAAAGAATAAAGTTTGGGTAATTGGGGTTGATTCGGATCAATCAGCTCAAGGTGAATATACTAATAGTAGTGGTAAGAAAGATAATTGTACGTTAACTTCAGTATTAAAGGGATTGGGCTATGCTGTTAAAGATATTGCTGATAAAGCATATATTGGTAAGTTCCCTGATGGTCAGCACTTAGTTTACGGCTTAGAGCATAATGGTGTTTCAATTACTAAGGGCAATTTATCTACTAATGCATGGAAGGCGAGTCAAACAGCTAGAAGTCAAATTATTGCAGGAAAAATAACCGTAGAAAAAACACCAAAATAAAGTAAAAAGTACAATTAATGATTTTTTGAAGCATCTCATAATTGTTAGGTATAGGTCTAACGATTGTGAGGTGTTTTTTTATATCTGATGTGAGAGTAATAGAACAGGCTTTGTAATTTTCTGTGAACTGAAAATTTATGGGATGTTTAGCATAATTTTCTGTAAACTGAAAATTTATAGAAATTTCAGCCAAATTTTCTCTCAACTGAAAACTTTACTAAAGATATATCGATATACTGACCAAAAATATATAGTGATTTAATAAGCAAAAATTTTAAAACTCATTCAAGCAAGAACTATAATCTTGGTATGATATAAATAGAAACAATAATAAATTCTAGGAGGAATTATGGACAAAGATAAAGGAAAAACTGTTTATACTAAAGATGTATTTTTAGTAATGGCGGCTTCATTTTTCTTCATGTTTAGCGTGATGTTTATTACGCCCTTAATCAATGGATATGCGATTAGCTTAGGTGCTAGTAGTAGCTTTGCCGGATTTGTAGTCGGAATAATGAGTGTTGCTTCACTTTTTTTACGTCCTATTGCAGGTAATATTACTGATATTTTTTCAAAATATCGGTTGTCTTTAATTGGTGGAATATTGATTGCAATCGGAATTATTGGATATGTAATCACACCTAATAGTGAGTTGCTCTTATTATTCAGATTAATAAATGGAACTGGCTTTGTGTTATGTACAGTATGTATGACTACTTGGCTTGGTGCGCTTGTTCCGCGAAGTCATGTTGGACAAGCAATGGGCTTTTATGGCTTAATGAATGCGTTAGATATGGCAATCGCACCAGCAATTGCTATTGATGTATACCATACAATTGGTTATCGTAATTCATTTATTTTGGCAGCAGTAGCCAGCATTTTGATGATTATCGTCATTCAATTCGTTGAAAATCATGCCATGCCGAAGGTAAGAAAAAATAAACTAAAGAAAAAGTTTAAGTTGGTTCAGAAAAATGCTTTTCCTGTTACAATTTTGACTGCTTTATTTGCAATTCCGTATTTTATTACCCAGGCTGATATTGTGATTTATGCTGAGCAAAAACATCTTGATATTCACGTGGGGATGTATTTTGTAATTTATGCGATTGTTTTACTAGTACTGCGGATTGTATTAAAGAACTTTTTTGATACTGTAAGGTTTGGAGTTTGGCTTTATGTTGCGGCAGCTAGCATGTTCTTTTATTTATTTATATTAGCAATTATGACTAATGACTTAATGATGGGGCTTGCCGCAATTGGAATGACTGTGGGGTATGGAATTATATATTCGGTTTTGCAGTCAACGGCGTTATTGTTAGCACCACTTGAAGAACAAGGATTAGCTAGTTCGACCTTTTATATGGGAATTGACTTGGGGATGAGTTTTGGACCAATTATTGCTGGATTCATTGATACTTATTTGCCAATTCAATATTTCTATTTGGTGCAATTGATTTTAGTACCCTTAGTTTTAATTGTTTACTTTGTTTATCGCAAGCGGCTAAATGGAGCGATTGATCAACATTAAAGTGAAAATAAGAAAGTCATCGGAAAATCCCGATGACTTTTTTGTTACTAATATAAGAATGGAATAAGAGGGGAAATTTGTTTGAAAAAGGCATTTTTAGTTTCTAAACTGCATTTCCAAAACCAAGTGCCTTCTTTATGAAATCCATAAAATAATGCGAAGATTAAATCAAATCCCAAAATTGCTAGATAAGGAATTAAAAGTAATAAAGCATCTTCACTAGCTAGATTGCCCCAAGCAATCAGTTGCAAGCCAATTGAAAAAAACATGATGCCTGCATAATTGCGATGTTGCTTAATTACAAAAATTAAAATAAGAGTCATAGCTATTAATGAAACTACTCCATCAATTATTAGTAAAGAAGTATAAGTTAAGCTAGTTAAAACTTTAACAGCGATAACTAAGATTAAGTTAAAGAGTCCAAATAATATGCTTACTTTAATACCTGGCAGTAAATCCTTAACCTTTAAATTGGTATTTGTAGCAAGGAAAGTTCGTGTAAGGACTGCGGATACAATAAGAATGCAAGGGATGATGTAAAGAAATTGAAATAACATTTTGTCCACATCTTTTGATATAACTTTTCCTAATTTAATTATACAGGCCCCCATCCTTGGAAAGCGCTTTAATTACTAGCTAAATAGTAAAGAAAAAAGTAAATATAATCTAAAAATTGTATTTGCTAAAAATATTATTGAATTTATATTGTATTCTCTATACCTAAAAAGCCACTCTCCAATTACGGTGAGTGGCTCTGATTTAGGAATAAGTGGACGTCTTTCCTATAAAGAATACAGGCAAGTGTCCGCGTATTAGAATACTATATTTATATCATTTTCGCAATAAAATATATTGATATATTAATAAATTTACAGAAAATAAGCATAAATTTATTAATAGTTTATTTCTGCCAGAAAGATAATTCACTGTGGGCTAAATCAATAGTATAAGTTTCTTCTTCTAATGGACGCTTAGTCATTGCTTGGTCAGTTGAATAAACAATTAATGCTAATCGACTGCCTCGTGGCATCTTGTAGTAAGTTGGTTGAAGTAAAAAGTCTAAATAGACCATTTGATTAGCCTCTATCTGGCTTGGATGTTTCATGTCTTGATAGTTTTGTAAGTTCATATGGCCTTTACAGATTAACTTAGCTTTTGTTTCTTTATCTGGCATAAACTCTTGCAAGGTATCAACACCGAAGCGATAACCTAATTCTTGACCACCAGGCATAATGAATTTGGGTGTGGCAGTTAGGCGTTTACGCTTGCCCAGTTCAACTAAGGCACAAGATAATTGCCCTTTAGCTAGACTTGCACTAACGCGAATGCGGACACGCGGACGGCCATTGATGGTAATCGGGTGTGCATATTCATCGCTAGTGAAGCGGAGGCTGGCTTTAGTCCATTTTTCTTCTCCACAAATAAATTGATATTCCCAGGCTGATTCAGAAATTTTAGCTGCTTTAAATTCTTTGCCACCAAGGTCGGTAAAGGATTTTTTAGTGTGGCCTGGAAGGTTTTTATTTAAAGTCATATCATCATTTAAGAAGTAAACCGTTTCATTACCATCATCTGTCCAATTTTCTTCTTCATGCCAAGTGTCGGCCTCTAAGTTGTCTTGAATCATTACTTTTGGCCATTGAGTAAGTGCTCCATTTTCAATATTAAGGAGTTCATGAACAAACCATAAGTTCATTAAGTCTGTAAAGTCAATTGAAACTAAGTTGTTCATATTATAGTGAGGACCTTGATGTAAGAAAAGGTGAGAGGCAATTGGTAATTTAGAAACTTTTTGCCAAAGTTTGTAAACATTTTTAGGTTTAACATTCCAGTCATTAAGTCCATGGACACTGATAAATGAGCATTTGATGCCATCAGTGTGGTGGCGGTAGTTTCTAGCTTCCCAGAAATCTGAATATTGCCCCGTGGTTCGATCACTCTTAGCTAATAAATCTTTTTGCATTTGGTCATATTTTGCTTGGACCTTAAGACGACTGCCAGCATCCCAAAGATTAGATTGACATGTTTCAGCTAGTAAATCTAAATCTTCTCCTTGGCAAGCTTCTGGAGCGACAACTAGACCGTGTTCACGATAGTAATCATACCAAGATGAAATGGCAGCTTCAGAAACAACTGTTTTAAGTCCTGCAACGCCAGTTGTTGCAATTGCAATTTGTAAAGTACCAAGGTAAGAACGACCAGTCATTCCGACATTGCCGTTGCACCAGTCAGCCTTAATTTCAGTTTGACGGCTGCGGTCAGTATAGGCAATGCGGTCGCCATGAAGCCATTCAATGATTTCTTTGGCACTTTCAGTTTCTTCTGGTGCCCCTGTAATTCTTAAACCATCGCTACCACGGGTACCAATTGCGCCAGCATAAACATTAGCTAATCCGCGAGCCAGCATATATTCATTTAAGGTGTAAGCGGCTTTGTGAACTGCTTCTTCACTAGCTTGACTAGTATCTCCACTTGGCTTTTTAGCAGGGACGGTCGGCATTGCCTTGTATTGTGGGTTAGACCAAGAACTTGCATCACTTAAATTTTCATCAACATTGTGGTTGCGTTTAACGTTGTCAATAATTCCGCCAAAGTAGGGGTCCGCAGTGTATAAAGCTGGAACTTTAAGGCCAGCATTTGATTCAGGTACCCTAAAAATAGTGACTTGCAAGAGGTCACTTTCTCCATCTTGATCTGTATCTAAATCACTTTCAACATAGACAACTTCCCGAATTACCTTGCTAGTGTCGAAAACAGGAAGACTTTTACCGTTAAAGAACATGAACTTATTTTGACCATAAAATTGGGTAAAGTAACCACGTCCTGCTATGACATCAAGATAGGTTTGACCATTTTTAGCACGAGTGTTTAATAAGAGATAAAAGGCCGAAATTAAGTCGTTTTTGTTAGTAATATCTCCAAAAATAGGTAGAGCATTTTTCTTCATTAAACTAGTTGGCTTATCAAATGCATAGTCGTAAACCACATGATAGCCTAGTAGTTGCAATGCCGCACAATAGAACTCATCAGCTGTAATTTGGCTAGGATTGTTTTTTAAAAAATCTGCCAAACTAGTTTTATCATTAACCGCAAATTCTGCTAATTTGGCTTCTTTGCTGGCATCAGTTTTTGCTTCAACGATTGCTTGTTTAAACAAGTATTTAAATAAATCGACGAATGAGTAATCTACATAATCACTTGGTAAAAACTTAATCTCAGTTAATTCTTTTACTTTTTGATCAAAGTCAGTTTTGACAAGGGCATATTGGTTGTATTTCATAAATATTCTCCTTATTTAAGCCATAACTTTTGATAAACATCTTCTTTGAAGCCACAGGATAAGTTTTCACCATCTGTGATTAAGGGACGTTTGATTAACTTACCATCACTTGCTAGTAATTTACTTGCCTCTTCAAGAGTCATTGAATCGAGTTTATCTTTGAGATGCAATTGACGATAATGTTGGCCACTAGTGTTGAAAAAGTAGCGTAAGCCACGATCCTGATACTTTGAAAGCCAAGTTTGGAATTCAGCTTCAGTTGGTGGATTTTGGGTAATGTCTACAAATTCGTAATCGACATTATGTTCATCAAGATATTTTTGTGCCTTATTTGAGGTAGAGCAACGACGATATCCATAAAATTTCATAAGCGTATCTCCTTTAGGAATCATTTAATAATATAGTAATATTTTTTGAAGAATTTAGAAAACAATTTAATTGGTAATAGGGAAGAATATTATCAAATTATTTTATCAAATTTTAGTTGACACATAAAAAGCAATCACATATAATAATTTATGTTGCTGATGCGGTTCGGTAGCTCAGCTGGATAGAGCAACGGTCTTCTAAACCGTGGGTCGTGAGTTCGAATCTCACCCGAATCACCAGTAATATTAAGGCTTAGGGTAATTGCCCTAAGCCTTATTTTTTGTTAATTATCGAAAATTATCTATTTTAGAATAAAAAGCTCAAGAACATAAAATATATCAGATTAATATTGATATATTTGTCTTGAGCTTTTCTTTTTTAATTATTTTTTTCAATTAAAAGAGAATCACGATATTCAGAAGCTTCTGGAACTTCATGAAAATCAAAAGTAAGATCCTTGTGTTCTTTTAACACCTTTTTGATTTCATTGATTGTTATATTGAAGTATTCTTTTCGTCTGTTCACTTTATTAATTCTTTGTTTGTCGAAATAATTATGAAGTTCAGCTTCAAGTTGATAGGCTTGGTCACTAAATATTAAAGCATGGACATCAAATTTAAATGGAACCGAAGCACTACCAAGTTCATTAATTCTATCCATCGGATCTAATCGACGTGTCACTCCGATTTTGTATATGTCTTTTCCAAAAGAACCTACATTTGAAATAATATATACATAGCCAGCAGTTGGGTTAGCTGCTCGATTTTCGAGTTTTTCTTTCTTTTCTTGAATAGTAGCTAACTTAGCTTGTAATTGTTGCAATTCATTTTTTAATGAAATAAGTTCGCTTTCGTTTGTTGTTTGTTTTATTTTTTCTTCAACTAATCTTTCGGCTTTTTGGAAATGAGATTCATCTTTTTCATATTTCTTACGTTCATTTTCTAATTCGCGTTGTAATTGACGCTCTTCTTGCTCTCTTTGTCGTTGCTCTCTAAGAATTTCTTTTTCTTCTTCTTTCTTCAAAGCATATTCTAAAGCTAAGCGAGCCTCATCTATTTTACTATCTAAATATTCTGCAGTTATTCTGATACTATTTTCTTCATTTAACTTATTTAATTGCTCAAATGAACGATTAATTCTTTTTTCTATTGTAGTAAAATTAGACTTTGTGACTTTATTTATTGCAGCTTCGCATTCACCGGTGAATGAGCGTAGTAATTGTTTAATATTCTTTTTTTGCAATTTTTTCCCTTGAGATACTGAATCATTTAATGTCATTTGATGAATGATTTCAGCTGCGACTTCATTTTTAATCATCAATTTTTGATTAGCTCTAATCTCAGAAAGTTTTCCTTTATAGGTACTAGAATTTGCAAAATTATATTTTGGTTTGTAAAGACCATATGATTCATACTTTATTTCATCTGAAACATCAATAATTTTAGCATTTAATTCTTTTAGTCGGCTTGTTAGCCTAGCAATTTTTTTGTCATGATTCTTAATTTTATCTTTCTTTTGAATAATTATAGTATCTAATTTATTAAGTTCTTCATTTTTATCCTTAATGAGGTTATCAAGTTGCTCTGGCTGCATTTGTTTTATTGATAGTCTAATGTCAGCTTTTTCTTTGAGTAATTGGTTTTCTTTTGTTAAGTCAACAATTTCTTTTTTTAAATCCTTTATGTGAAATAATTTAAAAATTGAAGACTTAGTTTGGATTTTCGAAGAACTTTTTTCAGTTGAATTTACACTCGAATCCTTTGAATTGTCTATATTTTGTTTTTTATTTTTTTTAAATAGTGCCATCTTTCTCTTTCTCCCCAATGGTATTTGCTTTAAATATATATGATTATACAAGTTTCTTGCAAGTTAGACTTAGCCATCTTTTAAGTATTAATACTGTGAAACTTTGTGTAACTATAATTTTGTTAAAAGTTGATAAATTGGTATAATTTATTTAGCTGTAATATAAAAGTGATGAAAGCGATACCTGATTTTTTTGGGAAGCATAAAAATAAAATTTATTCACAGCTATTATCAATAAAAACTAGTTTAATTTGGAATAAAAGGTGAAAAGCATGGAAGCAATTTTTTTAGAACCATATTTTAGAACAAAACTTTGGGGTGGTAGAAAATTAGAAACCCTCTTTAATTATCAAATTCCAGATGGAAAAGTAGGAGAAGCTTGGATTATTTCAGGGTATCGTGATGATGCGTCACATGTTATTAATGGAAAATTTAAAGGGATGAGCTTGCGGGATTTGTATCAAAAACATCCTGAATTATTTGCTAATCCAGAAGAAAAGGAATTTCCACTATTAGTTAAGTACTTGGATGCTAATGATAACTTATCTGTTCAAGTACACCCTGATGATGAATATGCTGCAATTCATGAAAATGATTCAGGAAAAACTGAATCTTGGTATGTTTTACAAGCAGATCCAGGTTCTTACTTGATTTATGGGCATCATGCCAAGTCACGCCAGGAATTAGCAGATATGATTCATGAAGGACATTGGGATGACTTGCTTCGCAAAGTTCCAGTTAAAAAAGGTGACTTTTTCTACGTACCAGCTGGTACAATTCATGCTTTAACTAAGGGGATTGTTGTAATTGAAACTCAACAATCAAGTGATGTGACATATCGCTTATATGATTATGATCGAGTAGATCAAAAGACGGGACAAAAGCGGGAACTTCACACTCAAAAGTCAATTGATGTAACAACAGTTCCTCACAAGGATCCAAAACTAGATATCAAAAAAGAAAAAAGTGGGGATGCAATAATCACAACACTTTTGAATAAGCCTGTTTCTCCGCATTTTTATCTTGCTAAAATTGACCTTGATGGAAAAGTAAAATTCACAATGAATTGGCCATACCAACTATTTTCTGTCATTTCTGGTTCAGGAAAATTATGTTTGCCTGATAAAGAGTATGAGTTAAAACTTGGCGATAACTTTATCTTGCCAACTGGTAGTTATGATTTCACATTTTCTGGAAAGCTTAGTATGATTACTTCAGCACCTATAAAAAAATAAAGGATGAAGTAGTATGATCTATGTTGCTTGTGGTTTAATTATGATGATTGTCGGTTTGCTTTGGTTTTTAGTTCCGGCCAAGCGCCCAGATCGCTTATATGGCTATCTTTCATATTTAGCCCAAACTAATAAAGATAGCTTCCAATTTGCGCAAAAAATGGGAGCTAGGTATAATTTTCTTGTTGGTTTAGTGCAGTTTTTACTTGGACTAGCAATACATTTCTTAGGCGGAGATAAATATTTTTTAGTTTGGCTGTTAACTTTTGTGATTTTTATTATCATTCCTTTTGCACTAACTGAAAAAAGTCTACAAAAATTTTTGCAAAAGAGACATGAATTACCACATGATTATGTAAAGCCAGATGAAGTTAAACGCCAAAAAGTTAAAGGATTTAGGGATTTATAATGGAATTAAATATTTTAATGGTGGAAGATGATTCATCGGTTGCCGAAATGATGGAATTGTTCTTTAAAAAGGAACAATGGAACGTTGATATTGCCCGTGATGGTCTTGAAGCAGTGGATAAGTTTAAGGAGCGTCCAGATTATTATGATATGATTACGCTTGACTTAAATTTACCCAAAAAAGACGGTATTCAGGTTGCTAAGGAAGTTAGAGCTATTTCTGAAAGCGTTCCTATTATTATGCTTACAGCTCGCGATAGTGAGTCAGATCAAGTGTTAGGATTAGAAATCGGGGCTGATAATTACGTTACCAAGCCTTTTAGTCCTATTGCCTTAATTGCTAGAATTAAGGCATTACATCGGAGAGCTGCTTTAGAAAATAATGATGAGGATAGAAAAGCTAAGGGCGATTTCGATATTGTAACTAATACTTTGAAAATTTCTAAGATTCGTCGTGAAGTTTATTTCTTAGATAAACAAATCGATGGATTAACACCAAAGGAATTTGACTTACTTTATACAATGGCTCAAAAGCCTAAGCAAGTTTTTTCAAGAGATAAACTGCTTGAGCTAGTATGGGGCTATGAATATTATGGAGAAGAAAGAACTGTTGATGCACATATCAAAAAGTTGCGTCAAAAGTTAGAAGAAGTTGGGCCACAGATTATTCAAACCGTTTGGGGAGTCGGTTATAAATTTGATGACTCACAGGTGAACAAATGAAGTTAATTTATCAACACATGCTTGCTTTTTTGGCCATTATTTTGACCTCAACAGCAATTGTTGGTTTTTCCGTAATAAATTTTGCCTCTAATCAGGCGTATCAAAATACTTATCAGCGTCTTGAAGGTTATGCTAGTTCTTTAGGAGAATTGGCGACAGAACAAGGTCCTGATGGTTTAAATAATTCAAGTAGTAATGACTTAATAGATAGTCATTTTTTAACTAAATTACAAATAGTAATGCAGTCTGATGATTTACAGATTCGTGTATTTAATGGTAAAAATAAACAACTTTATCCTAAAATGGGACCGAAGGTTAAATTACCAAAAAATATTTGGAACACTTTAAAATCAGGCAATGAAGTTCGAATAAAGAATGATCATGATCAGAAGGAAACTTACTTTTCAAGTAAAGATGCCTATACTAGTGTGATTATCCCTTGGTTTAATGGCAGTAAGATGGTTGGTGCTGTATGGATTGGGGCACGTGTAAAAAATGTCGAACAACCAGTAAACTTGGCTAAGCGAAATTTAATTAGTGCATTTGTTGTTACACTAATTGTTAGTCTGATTTTGAGTTATTTGATTTCTTACTATAGCTTAGTTAAGATAAAGCGCTTATCCAAAGCAACTAAGAAGGTTGCTGCAGGAGATTTAAATGTACAAATTAATCATCAAGACCATGATGAAATAGATGATTTGGCTAGTGATTTTAACTCAATGGTTAAGGCTTTAAAGAAATCAGCTGAAGCAGTCAAGGCGCAAGAACGCAGACGTGATCAATTTATGGCTGATGCTGCTCATGAAATGAGAACGCCATTAACGACTATTAATGGTATTTTGGAAGGGTTAGAGTATGATGCAATTCCTGAAGATTCGAAACCGAAGTCTTATCAATTAATGCATCGTGAAACTAACCGCTTGATTAGACTAGTAAATGAAAATTTAGACTACGAAAAGATTAGAAATAATCAGATTAGTTTGATTAAGACAAACTTTGATGCAGCAGTACCATTGAATGATTTAAAGACTCAACTTAAAACTAATGCTGAAAAAGAAAATGATGTTATTAAGCTTGAGATTCCAGAAAAGTTACCAGTCTATGCAGATCATGATCGGTTTACCCACATTATGGTTAACCTAGTTCAAAATGCCATTAAATTTACCCAAAATGGTGTAATTACAGTTAGTGCTAAGCGATTAAAGCATGGGACAGAAATTTTTGTTAATGATACTGGTATTGGGATGAGTGAAGACCAAACTAAGTATATTTTTGAACGATTCTATAAAGCAGATCCCTCTAGAGCCAAACTAGGTGGAAAAGGTGAATCTGGTTTAGGATTAGCAATTGTTCTATCTTTAATTAAACAACATGGTGGTAAAATTTCAGTAGATTCTACACCAGGCGTTGGTTCGACTTTTTCAGTTACTTTCTTTGATAAAGGTTTTGAAGAATTTAGTAAAGAAGACTGATAAGAGAAGCTATAGTTACTTAAAGTGTTAATTTATAACCATTTATAATAGCACTTAAATAAAACAGGAGTTTTGATAAATAACTCCTGTTTTTATTTTGGGTAAATACCTTTACCAATTCTTAATAATTTTCACAAAGTATAAAATAAAACATTAAACTATTGTTTATAATAAACGAAAATCTCTTATTATTTTACTTTGTTGCATAAATAACACATTCTTATAAATTTTATGAAATTGATAAATTGCTTTAATAACTAATAGCTAAATAACAAGCTTTTCCATAGTAAATTAAATAACGATTTTTATTACAAATCGGGGGGGGTAACACCCCTGCTAAATTATTTTAACGTTTATCCTTTGACTAATGATACCGATTTCTTATACACTTTAGGCAAATTAGGATAAATAACTGATTTAAACCGATGTGCCAAGATGCATAACCGGTTTTATTTGAGTTATGTATATTTTAGTTGGAGATTTGTAACGGGGGAAATTGTTATGCTTTCTAAAAAAAATAGAAAACAATATGATTTAAAACATGCTAATGGTAGGCAGCACTTTTCTTTGCGTAAAACCACGCTAGGATTAGCATCTGTACTACTTTCTACAACTTTATATTTGGGGACCAATACAGCAATAACTCACGCAGCGGAAACTAATGGTCAAAGCTCAACAGAGAGTTCAACTTCAAGTTCGGCAACTAGTTCTCAAGCTGATTCAACAGCAAGTAGTTCAACTAGTTCTCAAGAAAGTTCTTCGAGTTCAACTTCTAATCAGACTTTAGTGTCACCTGCGAAAACTCAAGTAGCTGATGCTAACAACTTAACTGATAGTGAAAAAGCAGCTGTAATTTCAGCAATTAAAGCTGTTAATTCCGATGTAAAATCAGTGATTGTAGATAATGACGGTACTGCACATGTAACGTTAAGTGATGGTCAAACTGTTAAAACCTTGAATAGTAGTGAAACTATTGAAGTTGTGTCTAGTTCATCTACTAGTCAAAATGCCACAAGTTCAGCAAACAATGAAAGTAGCAACTCATCAACTACAAATAAGAGTACTAATGAGTTGACTAGCGAAAATGTGGCTCAAGAAGATCGAGCAAGTAATGATGCAGTTCCAGCAACTAATTCAAATACAACTAATCAAACAAACATTGATATCAACAATGTAGATGCTAAGAAATTTAATTGGTATACCACAACTGATAAGACAGGTATTGTTATTACCAAATATATGGGTAATGACTCAACTGTTGTCATTCCGAATGCCTATGACTTTAAAGTGGCAGGTAAGTTAAATGCGGCAACTCGTGTATCAATTACATGGGATGCAATTCGTCAAATTGCTAACAACCATAATACTCATACTATTGTCTTTTCAAGAAATACTGATGGTTCAAGTTTAGGCAAGATTGCTTTAACAATCGGTGATTATAAAAAATTAAGTGCTGATACAGTTGCTAAGGAATTGACTTACGATACATCCAAGGGAATATGGGTTGGAGCATTTTCACCATATAGTGTTGTTAAAAAGTCAAATGGTCAGATTGCTATTCAGATGGATACTAGCAAAACTAATACGTGGGTAACAGCAATTGATGCATCAAGTCTTGACACGACTGGCTTAACTGATACGACATTTATGTTTTCTGGCTTAACCAATCTAAAAACTTTAAATGTTAGTACCTGGAATACTTCGCAAGTCAAAGATATGACTGCCATGTTTTATGGTAATGAAAGCCTTACTAATCTTGATGTTTCCAGTTGGAATACTGGTAATGTAACCAAAATGGCAGGGATGTTCCAAAATGATTTTGCTCTTAAATCACTTGATGTATCAGGATGGAATACTAGTAATGTAACGAGTATTCAAAATATGTTTAGAGGAACCTTATCTTTAAGCGGTCTTGATGTATCCAAATGGAATACTTCAAATGTTACGGATATGTCTGGCACTTTCTGGGATGCTCCTGGAATTTATCACTTAGTAGATACTGGTAGAACCGGCTCTCAGACTAGTAAAAATCTGATGTATACAACTGGTGATAATTTTAAAAATTGGAATGTTTCAAAAGTAACTAATTTCCAATATATGTTTGGTTTGTCTAACTCATCACCATTTGTTCAACAAAATACCGGTAATAAGCAAGTATTAACCTACATGGACTTGACTAATTGGCAATTAGCAAATGGTGTAGATCGAAGCTATATGTTCCAATATGATGGTAATACGGGCTATAATTCTACTTTAGGATTGGTTTTGAAAACATCAGCTAATAGTTTATTAGGTATGGACTATGCTTCAATGAATCGTTCCAATAGAATTTATTATTCTGTTGTTAAAGATTCTAAGTCATATGATAATGAAGCAAGTTTTACCAAATATGTTGATTACACACCAAATGTTGCTTATGGTGGTGGAGGTAATTTAGTCAACAATATTACTAAGATGTTGCAAACTGTAACTGGTTATTCTAATGCAATTGTTAATAATGAGCTTGATCCTAAAGATGGGACAACTTCAAACAGCTTAGTTAAGGCGGGATTGACTCAAGATAGTAATTACACTTCTGATGAAGACTATATTCAACAAATGTTAATGGCTGATAAGGAAGTTATTACTAATGTAGACTTCTCTAAGTTAAAAGCTGCAGTTGATGATCAGGAAGCTACTCATGAATCAGATGCATACAAGAAAGCTAGCGCTGAAAAGCAAAAAGCATACGATGATGCTGTAGAGGCCGGTAAATCAGTTTTAAGTAATGATTTGGCATATCAAACGGATGTAGATGATGCAACTGCAAAAATTATTAACACTAAAGCATTACTGTCTCAAAATGTAGATAAATCAGCTTTACAAAAAGCTGTTGATACATACCCAGGCTTAACAAAAACTGCATATGACTCTTCAAGCAAAGATGTTCAAGCAGTATTTGATAAAGCATTACAAAATGGTAAGGATATTTTAGCTGATCCTAATGCAACTCAACAACAAGTCGATGATGCTAAAGGTGCTTTAGATAATGCAGCTCTAAACATGCCATCTGACGCACTTATCACTAACAAAGATGCAGGAAGTGCTGAAGGAGTGTACGGATCCAAGCAATCTAATTTAAGTGATAACGATTACTATGTTGTTTCTATCCCTGTAAACATTGTTACTGCAGATGGTAAGCCATATACATTCTCATCAAGTGATACTACTGGATTTGCTGTCAGAGGTACAACGAAATTGGGTAGTGGTACGGTCATTGCTGGTAAATCCTTAAGTGGAGTAACAATTCCAAGTAGTGGATTGAAGTTTAACTTCTTTGCATATACTGCTAAGGGAACAAATGACCAAGCATATGCATTACAAAACGATAATGTAACTGTAAATAATGACTCAACTGGAACGAGTGGCTTTTTAGCTGTAACTTCATTTAGTACCCAATATGGTAATACTAAATATGTCACTATTACAGTTTACAAACGTCCTAATGCAGTATCTACTGATATTCAAAAAGATACCAATATTTCTGACGCTGCAGCTTTTGCTAAGAAATATGTAAGTAACTATGATGAAGTAAGTAGTTCAGTAACTAAGTGGTCTTGGTATAATTCAGCACCATCAACCGGTACTGTTGGTAAGCAACAAGGTAATTTAGTAGCAACTGTAAATGGTAGTGCAAATTCTTGGACAACAGGCACTTCTGACATTTCTGTACCAGTAACTTTAAATGTAATTACTATTTCAAAAGATGCTTTGCAAAAGGCCGTTGATGCTCAACCTACAACTCAAGGTACCGCAGCCTACTACAATGCTGACAGTACTAAGCAAAATGCGTATGATGAAGCAATTACTGCAGGTAAGGCAGTTTTGGCAGATCCTAATGCAACTCAACAGCAAGTTGATGATGCAACTAAGGCTATTGAAACTGCTAAGGGCAATTTAGATGGCAAAGAAACTAATAAAGCTGATTTACAAACTTCAATTGCTAATGCTAATACAGCAAAAAGTAATGGCACTTATGACCAATCAAGTTCTGATAAGAAGTCAGCATTAGATCAAGCTTTAGCAGATGCTGAAACAGTTAATAACAAGCAAAATGCTACTCAATCTGAAGTGGATCAAGCAAAGGCAGCGTTAGACCAAGCTATTGCAAATCTCGATGGCTTGACTAATGCTAAAACTAATGCCAACACTGCAATTGACAACATGCAAAACTTGAATGATGCACAAAAGACAGCTGCTAAAAATGCAGTTTCTGTTGCTCAAACTGTTGCCGACGTTACTACTGCACAAAATAATGCTCAAACAACTGACAATAACATGAAGTCATTGAGTGACGACGACAATTTAAACGTTGACACTACCAAGGATCCATACTTAAATGCTGATTCAGATTTGAAGACTGCATATGATAATGCCAAGAAGGCTGCAGATGCAATTTTAGTTAAATCAACTGGTCAAAGCGTTGGTGCAAGTGAAGATCCTAAGCATGTTCAAGATATTAAGGATGCATTAGATAATGCGGCTAGTGCACTAAACGGTGCTAAGAAACTTAGTGATGCTAAAAACAATGCAGCAACTGATTTGTCAGGTTTGACTAAGCTTAATGATGCTCAAAGAAAGACTGCTCAAGATGCAGTTGATAATGCTAAAACAGTTGCTGATGTAACTGCTGCTGTTAACGCTGCTAAGAATACCAACACTAACATGGGTGACTTAGCAGATGATAAAAACTATGCTAATGCCGATAGCATCAAGCAAAGCAGCAACTACAAGAATGCTGATTCTGATAAGCAAAAAGCATACAATGATGCAGTACAAGCAGCTCAAGATTTACTTGATAAGTCAAAAGGTACTTCAACGGGGAATGTAACTACTGACCCAGATGCAGTTAAAACAGCTAAGCAAAAAGTTGATGATGCATATGCAGCACTCAATGGCGACAATAACTTAACAGCTGCTAAAAATAATGCCAAAGCAGCAATTGGCGACTTACAAAATATTAACAATGCACAAAAAGCTTCAGCAATTAGTGCAGTAGAAAATGCTCAGTCTATTGATGATGTAACAATTGCAGAGACTAATGCCAAATCAACTGATGACAATATGAAGTCATTGCATGACGATACTAACCTAAACTTAGATACTACAGCAGATCCATACTTAAATGCTGATCAAACATTGAAGGATGCTTATGATGCAGCTAAGAAAGCAGCTGATGATGTATTAGCTAAGTCAACTGGTGAAAGTGTTGGTGCAAGTGCTGATTCTGCTCACGTTGCAACTCTTAAGAAGAACCTTGATGATGCAGCTAGTGCTTTAAACGGCACTACTAAGCTTAGTGAAGCAAAGACTAATGCAGCTACTGATTTATCAGGCTTGACTAATTTAAACAACGCTCAAATGCAAACTGCTAAGAAAGCTGTCGCAAATGCTAAAACAGTTGCTGATGTAACAGCTGCTGTTAATGCTGCTAAGAATACCAACACTAATATGGGGACTTTGGCAGCTGATGAAAATTACACTAAGGCTGACCAAATCAAGGCTTCACTTAAGTACACTAATGCAGATGAAGATAAGCAAAAAGCATACACTGATGCTCTTGATAAAGTGAAGACATTGCTTGATAAAGAAAATGGCTCAAGCACAGGTGTTGTAACTACTGATGCCCAAGCAGTTCAAGAAGCTCAAACAGAACTTGATAATGCGGCTAAAGCTTTGAATGGTCAAACTAAGTTTGATGCTGATAAGCAAAAAGCATTAGATGACTTTGATGCAAACTATCCAAACTTGAACAATGCTCAAAAAGCTACTGCTCAAAAGCGGATTAGTGACGCAACTAGTCCAGCTGAATTGACTACCGCTCAAAGCACTAATAGTGATTTGAACGATAAGATGGGGCAATTAAAGACTGTTGCTGCTACAGTTTCTGATACTAAGGCAACTGATAATTACAACTACGCTGACCCAGCATTGAAGAGTGTATATGACACTACTAGTGATAAGGTAAGTGCAACTGTTGCTCCAACTGGGGATGATTTAAATAGTGATCAAGTTACTGCTTTAATTAATCAAGAAGCCACTGATAAAGCTGCCTTGAATGGTGAAGAAAGATTGAAGGCTAAAGCAGCTCTTCAAACTGCTCATGACACTGGTCTAGCAGGCAAGACTACTGACCCCAAGTACTACAATGCTACCCAAACTCCAAAAGCTAACTACGATAAGGCTTTAACTGATGCAGAAAGTACTTTAGCAAGTGAAAATGCTACTTTAGCCGATTACCAAGCAGCTAAAAAGGCAATTGATGATGCGTATGGCAAGCTTGATGGACAAGCAACTAACAAGCAAGAGCTTCAAAGTCGCGTAAGCGATGCAGATAATGTTCGTCAAAGTGATGACTACAAGAACGCAAGTGATGATGCACGTAAGACTTACGAAGATGCAATCAAGGCTGGCCAAGATGTTTTGAATAATGCCAATGCTACTCAAGTAGAAGTTAATACTGCAAGAGATAACATTGACAAGGCAAAGCAAGCTTTAACTACTTCTGCCAATGCCGCTCAAAGCAAAGTTAATAGTAATGTCAAGGCTACTCCAGTAGGTGATAAGACTAACTTAACTAGCGAAGAACAAGATTCTATTAAGAAAGCTGTAGAAGATGCCAACAAGGATAATGATGTTAAGAGTGTAACTGTTGATCCTAAGAGTGGAGAAGTAACTGTCGAATTTAACGATGGTTCAAAGGCGACAATTCCAGCTTCAAAGACCACAACAGATACTAATAAGACTCGTTTGAAGAATGACTTAGATGATTCTAAGACAGATGCAACTAAGGCAATTCACGATAAGGCATCAACTGCTACTAAAGAAGCTTACGATAAAGCAGTTAGTGCTGGACAAACAGTCTTTGATAATGATAAGGCTAGTCAAAAGGCGATTGATGATGCAGCTGACGCAATTGAAAATGCCAAGAAGGCAATGGAAGATTCCGCAAATGCTGCCCAAAGTAAGGTAAATACCAATATTGATAAGACTGCTGTTGGTAATAAGGATGCTTTAACAAGTGATGAACAAGCAGCTGTCAAGAAGGCAGTTGAAAAGGGTAACCCTGACACTACAGTTTCTGTAGACGATAAGGGAACTGCTACTGTAACCTTTAACGACGGTTCCAATGCTACAATTGCACCTGAATATACATTGAAGGGTACTGACAAGAGTAGCTTGGTTAAGGAATTGAACAATGAAAGTGCAGTTAAGAATACCCAAACTGTCACATTGCAAGATTCTGAAGACAAGACTCCAATTCAAATTTACCAACGTGCTAGTGATGAAGCTAGAAAAGTATATGATGATGCAATTGCCAAGGGTAAAGAAGTTAACCAAAATACTACAGCTACTCAAGAACAAATTGATGCTGCAACTAAGGCAATTCAAGATGCAGTTAAAGGATTAGTTTTAAGTTCAACTAATGCAAGACTTAACTTTGACTTCAGCTTTGACAAGACGCCAGTTGTTGATCCAAGCAATGTAAGTGAAGCAGAAAAGCAAGCTATCTTAGATAAGATTGCAGCTAAGAACGATAACATTGACAAGTCTAAGAGCACAGTTAACGCAGATGGAAGTGCAACTATTGTCTTGATAGATGGATCAAGTGTTACTTTGACTCCTGATCAAACAATCAAGGACGTTAACAAGGATGAATTACGTCAAGATATCGCTACTGCTGATAAGTTGCAGGCTGATACTACTAACTACCAAAAGGCTAGTGATGAAGCTCGTTCTAACTTTGAAAAAGCATTAGCTGACGCAAAAGAAAAAGAAGCAGGTAAGTTCTCACAAGCTGATGTTGATACTTCAGATGCCAACTTGAAGAAGGCAATTAGCGCTCTTCAAACAAGCATTAATTCAGCATCTGCTAATAACCCTAGTGTTAAGACCCCTGTTGGCCGCGGCCGTGATATAAATGATGATGAAAAGAATGAAATTGAAAAGGCGGTTAACGACGCTAACCCTGGCAATAAGGGAGTTGAAGTAAACAGCGATGGTAGTGCCACAGTAACTTTGGCTAATGGTGGAAAAGTAACTATTCCAGCAAGTGCAACTACGCAAGACACTAACAAGACTGTTTTGAAGACAGCACTCGATAACGGTAATGCGGCAATTAAGGGTAGTGACTTTACTAACGCTTCAACAACTGCACAAGAAGAATTGAAGAAGGCAGTACAAGATGGTCAAAGTGTCTTTGATAATGCGGGTTCAAGCCAAAAGCAAATTGATGATGCAGCAAGTGCAATCAACACAGCTCTTGATAAAGTAACTAAGTCAATTAATGCTGCCAAAGGTAAGGTAATTACTGACATTACTAAGACTCCTGTTGGTGATAAGACGAACTTGACTGACGATGAAAAGAGTCAAGTCCAAAGTAATGTTAAGAGTGCAATTGATGCTAAGAACCCTGGCGAAAATGTAACAGTTGATGTAAACAATGATGGTAGCGCAACAGTTACATTTAAGGATGGTTCAAAGGCTACTGTTTCGGCATCAGAAACAGTTACTGATACTGATAAGAGCAAACTTAAATCAGCAATTGATGAAGCTCCAACGGTTGAAGGTGGAAGTGACTTTACTAACGCTTCAACTGAAACTCAAAACAACTACAAGCAAGCGGTAGAAGCAGGTCGAAAAGTATTTGACAACCCAACTTCAACTCAAAAGGCAATTGATGATGCAACAGAAGCAATTAACAATGCCAAAGCAGCTTTAGCAGATTCTGCCAAGAGTGCGGCTGACAAGCTTGATGTTACTGTTGAAAAGACTCAAGTTGGTAATAAGTCTGCTTTAACTAATACTGAAAAGCAATCAGTTAAGGACAATGTTACTGACGCAATCAAGGCCAAGACTCCTGATGCAGAATTTACTGTTTCAGTCGATGACACTGGTAACGCAACTGTAACTTTCAAGGATGGATCAAAGGGTGTAATTGGCTCAGACAAGACAGTGACTGACGTTGACAAGAGCGGCTTGCAAAACGATGTCAACGAAAAGCCTTCTGTTGAAAAGACATCAGCATACTACAACGCAAGTGACGATGCTCAAAAGGCATATAATGACGCAATTGCTGATGGTCAAGCAGTTCTTGATAATCCAACAGCAACCAAGGATGAAGTTGATGCTGCAAGAGCAAATATTGCCAATGCTAAGCAAGCCTTAACTGGTCAAAAGACTGATAAGACAGACCTTGAAAGTTCAATTGATTTAGCTAATGGATTCAAGGATGCTGGTGACACTTACAATAATGCAAGTGATGAAAGGCATTTGATAAGGCATTAACTGAAGCTAACAAGCAAGATCAAGATCCAAATGCTACTCAAGCTGATGTTAATAAAGCTCAACAAGCCCTTAATGCTGCTTTAAGCGCAATTAGTGGAGATAACGATGCAAGTAAAGCTCATAATCCAGCTAAGACTCCAGTTCCAGCAGCTCATAAGAATGCTTTAACTTCTGAAGAAGAAGCTGCAATTGAACAAGCAATTAGGGAGGCAAATGATGGCCAAGTTAAGTCTGTTACTGTTGATCCTTTAACAGCTGAAGCAAATGTCATCTTCAACGATGGTTCTAAGAAGACTTACACTGCTAATGAAACTATCAAGGATGTCGACAAGTCTGAATTGCAAACTCAAAAAGATTTAGCTGATAGTGCAAAAGACACTTCATCATACTTCAATGCAAGCGATGATAAGAAGACTGCTTTTGATAAGGCATTAGCAGATGCCGAAGCAATCTTAACTGGCAATAAGAAGGACACCGCTAGTCAAACTGACGTTGATAATGCTAAGTCTGCTCTTGAACAAGCGATTTCTAATCTTGATGGTAAAGCAACTAATAAGAAACCACTTGAAGAATCGATTGCTCTTGCAAAGGATTTGCAAAACACAGATGTTTACAATAATGCAAGTGATGCACAACGTGAAGCTTTGAGTGAAGCATTATCTGAAGCTGAAGGACAAGATGCTGATCCAAGTGCAACTCAAACTAATGTTGATGCAGCTAAAGCTAAGCTTGATCAAGCTTTTGAGGCCTTTAGTGGTAAAACAGATGCTTCTAATGTTAAGATGCCAGCTAAGACTCCAGTTCCAGCAGCTCACAAGACAGCTTTGATTGATGATGAAATTAGTGCTGTTAAGAGTGCAATTACTTCTGCTAACTCAAATGTTAAGATTGTTGATGTTGATACAGAGGGTAATGCTACAATTCTCTTCAATGATGGTTCAAAGGCGAGCCTTGACGCTTCTGACACTGTTACTGATGTTGATAAGACTGCTTTACAAACCTCTGATGAAGCAGCACAAGGACTTAAGAATTCTTCAAGTTACTTCAATGCTAGTGCTGACAAGAAGCAAGCCTTTAATGATGCCTTAGCTAAGGCTGATTCAATCTTAAATGGCCAAGAAAAAGACACCGCAACTCAAGCTGAAATTGACGATGCAACTCAAAAACTTAATGATGCTGCTCGTGCATTAGATGGCAAGGCTACTGATAAGTCTGAGCTTGAAGGTTCAATTACTGTAGCTGATGCAATTAAGGACTTAGATACTTACCAAATGGCAAGTGATAAGCAAAAATCAGACTTAGAGACTGCATTAAAGAATGCTAAGGATATTGATGCAGATGAAAATGCTAGTCAAGAGTCAGTTGATAATGCTAAAAAGGCTTTAGATGCTGCACTTGATGCAATTAACAATAGTCAGGCTCGTGATACTAAGGCTCCTGAAACTAAGACTGAAATTCATAATCCAGACAGCTTTAGCAAAGATGAACAACAAGCAATTAAAGCTCAAGTCCAAAAAGATAATCCATCTGCAACTGATATTAATGTAGATGATCAAGGAAATGCCACAGTAACATACGGAGATGGGTCACATACTGTTATCAAAGGTGAAGAAAATGTTAAAGACACTGCAATGGTTGATCCACTAACTAATACTGGGGATGCAGACGCAGAACTTAATAGCTTTAGCAAGACTCCGGTCCAAGATCCAGATAAATTAACAGACAATGAAAAGCAACAAGTGGTTTCAAACATCAAGAATGCAAATAGTGATAAACACATTGCAAGTGTTGATGTTAAGGATAATGGTAGAACAATCATTACCTTTGAAGATGGAACTCAAAAAGAATTGGATAGAAGTGAAACCATCACTTATCCAGACCATACATCAGGTGAAGCTTTAACCTTTGATGATGCTCAAGCAGACCAAAGTTTGAACAACTTCGATAAAGTTCCAGTTAATGACCCAGATAACTTAACAGACAGCGAAAAGACTCAAGTAGCTGAAAACATCAAGAAATCAAATAGCGATAAGCACATTGCAAACGTAGAAGTTAAGGATAACGGTCGGACAATTGTGACATTTGAAGATGGCACACAAAAGGAATTGGATAGAAGTGAAACCATCACTTATTCAGACCACACTTCAGGTGAAGCTTTGACATTTAATGATGCTCAAGCAGACCAAAGTTTGAACAACTTCGATAAAGTTCCAGTTAATGACCCAGATAACTTAACAGACAGCGAAAAGACTCAAGTAGCTGAAAACATCAAGAATGCAAATAGCGATAAGCACATTTCTGATGTAGAAGTTAAGGATAACGGTCGGACAATTGTGACATTTGAAGATGGAACACAAAAGGAATTGGATAGAAGTGAAACCATCACTTATCCAGACCACACTTCAGGTGAAGCTTTGACATTTAATGATGCTCAAGCAGACCAAAGTTTGAACAACTTCGATAAAGTTTCAGTCAGTGATCCAGATAACTTAACAGACAGTGAAAAGAACCAAGTAGCTGAAAACATCAGGAAGGCAAATAGCGACAAGCACATTTCTGATGTAGAAGTTAAGGACAATGGTCAAACAATTGTGACCTTCGAAGATGGAACACAAAAGGAATTGGATAGAAGTGAAACCATCACCTACCCAGACCACACTTCAGGTGAAGCCTTAACCTTTGATGATGCTCAAGCAGACCAAAGTTTAAATGCATTCGACAAAGTAAAAGTTCAAGACCCAGATAAGTTAACAGATAGCGAAAAGAACCAAGTAGCTGAAAATATCAAGAATGCTAATAGCGACAAGCATATTGCCGATGTAGAAGTTAAGGATAATGGTCGAACAATTGTGACATTCGAAGATGGAACTCAAAAGGAATTAGATAGAAGTGAAACAATCACGTATCCAGACCATACTTCAGGAGAAGCTTTAAGATTCGATGATACCCAAGCAGAACAAAGTTTAAATGTATTTGACAAGGTAGAAGTTTCGGACCCAGATAAGTTAACAGACTGCGAAAAGAATCAAGTAGCTGAAAATATCAAGAAATCAAATAGCGATAAGCACATTTCTGATGTCGAAGTTAAGGATAATGGTAGAACAATCATTACCTTTGAAGATGGAACACAAAAGGAACTCATACCTGCCCAAACTATTGTTGAAAAGCCTACTGAAACTCCAGTTACTTCTGCTTCAGTTAATAAAGATAATTTGAAGAAAGAAATGGCTAAGAAAGATCAAATTCACACTTCAGTAGCTTATACAAATGGTAGTGCTGTCAACAAGAAGGCATACGATGAAACATTAGCTAAAGCAGAAGCAGTTTTAGCTGATAAAAATGCTACTCAAGCTGATGTTGATGCAGCACTTGCTAAATTGAATGCAGCGCTTCAAAAGCTTGATGGAAAAGAATCTCCTGCAAAACCAACTGTTAAGAAAAACACAGTAAAGCTCGGCACTAATGCTGATCGTTTACCACAAACTGGTTCTCATGAATCTGTTGCAAGTGAAGTAGGTTTAGGAATTCTTGCATTAGGCCTAGCAGCATTAGGTTTAGTTAAGAAGCGTAAGGAAGATTAATTTCTTTCACACTTTTAATTAAAATCCTCAGTTTTGGTTATTTCTCCAAACTGGGGATTTTTGTTACATAAATATTCTTTAAAAACGCTGTTCAACTGTTCACATATACATTGCACTGTTTTAAAATAATTAGGTATGTTATTACCTATTTGGTGATAATTTTGACAAAAGGAAGTATTTAGATAATGACAAAGAAATTTACGCCAATTTTACTTGGTAGTGATATTAATGTATACGGAATGGCTCGCTCATTTCATGAAGCCTATGGAATTAAAGTTGAAGCTTGGGCAGGTAGTCCATTAGCTGCTACCAAGTATTCTAAGATTGTCGATGTTAAAATATATCCCGGTTTTAGTGAAGATCCTGAATTCATGAATGTCATGAAGAAGAAAATTGAAGAATATAAAAATCATGAAGAACCGGTTATTTTAATTGCTTGTGGTGATGGGTATGCTGAACTTTTGGCCAAGCATAAGGCTGAACTTTCAGAAGCTTTCATTGTACCTTATATTGAATATGACCTTTTGAAGAAGTTGATTTCTAAGGAAGGCTTTTATGAATATGCTGAAAAATATGGGCTTCCTTATCCAGGTACCAAGATTATTACAATGGATGAATATAAGGCTGGTAATTATTTGACAATTCCATTTAATTATCCTGTTGAATTGAAGCCTGAAGATCCAGTTTCCTGGCTTGATTGCCAATTTGAAGGTCGTAAGAAGACTTTTACTTTGAAATCAGAAGCAGAATTAAAGGACATTGTGACTAAGATTTATACTCATGGCTACAAAGCAGATTTGATTTTGCAAGATTTTATTCCCGGTGATGACTCACATATGCGTGTTCTTAATGCATATGTTGATAAGAATCATAAAGTAAAAATGATGTGTTTGGGACATCCTTTACTTGAGGATCCAACTCCTCAATCTATTGGTAACTATATGGCGATTTTGCCAGAATTTAATCAAGATTTATATGATCAAGTGCAAAGCTTCCTTGAGAAGATTAATTACACTGGTATGGCTAATTTTGATATTAAATATGATGAACGTGATGGTAAGTTTAAATTCTTTGAAATAAACTTGCGTCAAGGCCGTTCAAGTTTTTATGTAACTATGAATAATTGCAATTTAGCTAGATGGTATATTGATGATTATGTTGAAGATGACTTAGCTAATCGTGAAACTGTTTATGCAAATAAGAACAACAATGACCACGTATTATGGTTAGGTGTTCCTAAGAAGATTTTTACAGAATATGCAGTTGATAATGAAGCTAAGCATGAGGCAACTAGTTTGATTGAAGCTGGTAAATATGGCACTACAGTATTTTATGAACATGATCGTTCATTTATGAGAATGCTGTTGATGAAGTATATGTTCCATAACTATATTGGTCGTTTCAAAAAGTATTTTGAAGTTAATAAGGGACAATATTTTGAGAAAAAATAGTTTATAACTAAAAAGTGGTCAAGTACGTTTAATGTACTTGACCACTTTTATTTATTTACTACTTGAAGAAGACTGATTACTGGAACTTGTTGAGCTTGAACTACTTGAACTAGCAGAACCAGAAATACTTTCTGGGACAGTAGTAATCTCAGTGGTGCGTCCTTTAAGTTCTGGCGCATCAGTTTGATAGAGATTAGTTGTTGTTCCTTTGTGCTGACTATATAGTGAAGTAGAAGCTTTCCCTAATTGCTCTCTTAACTTAATCATTTGTTGAAATTCAGTTATGTAATTAAATTGTGTTGGAGTGACTGGGATAAAGCCTTTTGGAGTGTAAAAACGAAGCAAATCTCGATTATTCAAGGTATCGGAATAATGTAAACTTTCACTTTCGTATTTTACTAATTTTCGTAATTCTTTCTTTTGTGTATTAGTAAATGTTTTGATTAATTTACCTGTTTTTGTATCATAGACATTACCACTTGTTGCCTTACCATTAATAATTGTATATTTTGGAGTGACAATTGTTCCATTTCGAAAAACGACAATTTGTTTATGCTCTTTGCTTAACATATCTGTACCAAACTGAATATAGTCTTTGGTATTTACGCCAAGCAAGTGAAGAATTGTAGGTAAAACATCAATCTCACCTGCATATTCTTTCTTTATCCCGCCTTTTAAGCCATCCATATGAATCATAAATGGAACTGTTTGGAATTGAGCTGTATCATAGCTTGTCCAATCACTTGTTTTACCTAAGACGCTAGAAATAGCATTATAGTCAGAACTAGATAAGCCATAGTGATCGCCGTAGATGACAATCATTGAGTTTTTATAAAGACCGGATTTCTTTAAATAATCAAAAAATTCTTTTAATGCAGAATCAAGATAGTGAGCAGTTAAGAAATAGCCATTAACAGTTGCATCACTGGTATTTGTTGTCTTAAAGTCTGGGTCTTTATCTTCATCATCTAAATCAAACGGAATATGATTAGTTACAGTAATGAACTTAGTGTAGAATGGCTGCTGCATCTGTTCTAAGTACTTAATACTTTCTGCAAATAAAAGTTTATCCTTGATACCATAACCACTTGAGTCTTCTTTATTGCTGGAATAGTAATTTTTGTAGAAGAAATAATTATAGCCCATATTTTTGTATACATCATTTCTATTCCAGAAAGTAGCAATATTTCCATGGAAAACAGCAGACGTATATCCAGATTGCCTTAAAATCTGTGGAGCAGCTTGGAAGGTGTTATTAGATCCTAGGCTAGTAAATAACGATCCATCAGAAATCCCGTAAGTTCCAGTTTCAAGCATGTTTTCAGCATCACTTGTCCGCCCTAAACCAACTTGATTGTAAAAATTCTCATATGAAAGAGTATTTTTATCTTTATAAAGTGAATTTAAGAATGGCGTTACTTCTTTACCATTAACTTTCAGATTAATTAAAAACTGCTGAAAGCTTTCAAGGTGAATAATAATAACATTTTTACCCTTTGCCTTACCAAAATATTGAATATTAGGGCTGGCATAATTTTTCTTAGTAAAGGCTAAAATCTTATTTAATTCTTCTGCATTAGCTGTTTTGGAATTAGTACCAGATTGTAAAGATTTAACAGCATCATAAGCGGTATAACTAGTGATGCCCAAATATTTTACGACATATACCCGGTCGAATGTATTTCTCAAAAGACGAGGGCGACTAGTTTCTGATAAGAAGAAGTTAAGTCCTAATAAAAAGCAGGCAAAACTAGTAACTGCAAAAGAGTTAGAAAAACTATATTTCTTTTGATCAATTTTGATGATTTTGAAAATTAATAACAGAATAATAATTATCAAGTCTAACCAAATAAAAATATCATCAAAATGAAGCAAAGAAACGGCGCTCTTTCCAAGTCCTTGAGAAACTTTGCTAGTATTGGCAATTGTCTTGATTGTCAAAAAGTCAGTAAACTGTCGATAGTAGATAATATTGGCAAAAAGCAAAGCCGTATTAATAAAGTCGATTACTAACATTGTTATGTAGGAAGCAAGAGGCTTTTTAATGTATAAAGCTAAGCTTAACAATAATATGCTAGTGGCGATTGGACTGGTCCACATTATAAAATGCTGGTAAGGGTCACTTAACCCTAAGTTGAAGTCAACATAGCCAGCGAAGATGTATTTAATTGTATATAGGATTGTTAGAAGGGCTAAAAAGCCAGTTCTTTTTTGAATCCAGGTGAAATTAAACTCTTGAATTTTTCTCACGATAGATACTCCTTAATAGGTAATATTTTAAAGGTTTCCGCATGATTCGACAATCTTTTGTAACTTTCTTAATAATTAGACAGAGTGTTTATATGTATAATGGTAATAATAAAGAGGAAAGGACTAATGAATGATGATTTTTTTAGGACCGTTATACAGCTTTTTAGCAAAACATTTGGCTAAAAATATCAACCATTTTGCCCTAGTAAAACTTGTCATGATTAGTTTAGATAAATCAATCTTTTATTTTTTGATTTTTGCATTTTTACGTTTGCTGTGGCTTTTGTTAGTTAGAAAAAGACGTAGTCACTTCTCAGAAAGCTTAGTTTGGATATTTACTTTTTATGTGATGTTTTTATTAGCAACAACAACTTTTCGTGAAAGCTATTTTCCTTGGCAATTAGCCTTTAACTGGAATCGTCCACTGAGCGATATTAATTTGATTTTCTTAAAGGAAACCTGGAAATTAACTCAGGGTGTAACGTTATTTGATTTTATTTATAATTGCTTTGGTAATATTTTATGCTTTATGCCTTTTGGACTTTTATTTCCAAATTTAATTAAAAAAAGAACCTGCTTTTTGCAAACAGCAATAGCTGGAATGTGTTTGTCACTTTTTATTGAAACTATGCAATTTGGTTTAAATACTGGTGTAAGTGATATTGATGATGTCTTTTTTAATACTATTGGAGCTATTTTAGGATATTTAGCATATATTTTTATAAAAAAAGTTGCGCATTCAAAAACTTTGTAGTAGTTTTCACATATTAAGATTGCTAAAATAGAAGTGTTAGTAAAATTTTATAAAAAGGAAGTTACGATATATGAGTTTAGTTCATTTTGATTCAAGTAAGTTGGCTCCTTTTGTTCACGACAATGAATTAAAAGAAATGCAAGCTATGGTTAATGCCGCAGATTCAGAACTTCGTCAAGGTACTGGCGCAGGTAACGACTTTAGAGGTGGGCTTGATTTGCCAGTTAATTATGACAAGGACGAATTTGCTCGCATTAAAAAGGCAGCTAAGAAAATTCAATCAGATTCTGAAGTTTTAATTGGAATTGGTATCGGTGGTTCATACCTTGGTGCTCAAGCTGCTATTGAATTTTTGAACAGTGCATTCTATGGCAAAGAAGACAATGGTTATCCAACAGTAGTATTTTGTGGTAATTCTATTTCTGGTTCATACCTTGCTGATTTGATTAATTGGGTAGGAGATAAGGACTTTAGTATTAATGTTATTTCTAAGTCTGGTACTACTACTGAACCATCAATCGCATTTAGAATTTTAAAGGCTAAGTTGATTGAAAAGTACGGTAAAGAAGAAGCAAACAAGCGAATTTATGCAACTACTGACCGTGCTAAGGGTGCTCTTAAGACTGAAGCAGATGCTGAAGGCTATGAGGAATTTGTTGTGCCTGATGACTTAGGTGGACGTTTCAGCGTTTTAAGTGCTGTTGGTTTATTACCAATCGCTGTTGCTGGTGGTGATATTGATAAGTTAATGGAAGGTGCTGCTAAGGCTCGTGAAGATTACACTGATACTGATGTAACCAAGGATTCACCATACCAATATGCAGCTCTTCGTAACATTTTATACAGAAAAGGTTACACCACTGAATTACTTGAAAACTATGAGCCAACTTTGAGAATGTTTGGTGAATGGTGGAAGCAATTAATGGGTGAATCTGAAGGTAAGGATCAAAAGGGCATTTATCCATCAAGTGCTAACTTTTCAACTGATTTGCACTCACTTGGTCAATATATCCAAGAAGGTCGTCGTAACTTGATGGAAACTGTTGTTAGAGTTGAAAATCCACGTTTTGACGTTGAAATTCCTAGCGACAAGGAAAACCTTGATCAACTTAACTTTTTAGCTGGCAAGACCATGAATTACGTAAATGACCGTGCATATGAAGGTGTTGTTTTAGCACACACTGACGGTGGCGTACCAGTTATGACTGTTAACATTCCAGATCAAAAGGAATTAACTTTAGGTTACCTTATTTACTTCTTTGAATTAGCTGTTGGTATTTCAGGTTACCTCAATGGTATTAACCCATTCAACCAACCTGGTGTTGAAGAATACAAGCGTAACATGTTTGGTTTGCTTAACAAGCCAGGTTACGAAGAATTACATGATGACTTAACTAAGCGTCTATAATTTGTTAGAATAATTTTTATCTGAGTCGGTAATGCTATATTACTTTGAGTAGGAGCTATGCTTCTACTCTTTTTTATTGGAAAAGGGGTATTTTGTGAACACACAGAGAAAAAATATGACTGCAATTTTGATGGTGGCCGTCTTAGCTTTTTTAGGGATATTAACGGAAACAAGTTTAAATGTAACTTTTCCGGAAATGATGAAAGACTTTAAAGTTAGTCTTGATACAATTCAATGGACGACAACTGGTTATTTATTAGCAATTGCTATTTTAATGATTTCATCTTCATATTTAAATAAACGTTTTACAGCGAGAGCTATTTTCTTATTTGCAAGTGGTAGCTTCTTAATTGGTTCTTTATTGTGTTTATTTAGTAGTAATTTTGAAATTATGCTTTTAGGGCGGATTATTTCAAGCTGTGGTGCGGGCTTGGCGACACCTTTAATGTTTAATTTGGTAACAGAATTAATGCCACGAGAAGAAATCGGCTTTTATATGGGCTTAGCTGGCTTGGTTTTAGCAATGGCACCAAGTTTAGGGCCAAGCTTTGGCGGAATAATTGCATATTATTTCAATTGGCGAGTAATTTTTTCGATTTCAAGCCTTTTAGCAATTATTGTGATTTTAATTGGATTACGAGTTATAGGGAAATATCATGAAGTTAGTCATCCTAGTTTTGATTGGGTGCGTTACATTGTCATAAGTTTGTTTATGGTTGATTTTACACTTATGATTAATCATTTAAGTAGTGGATTTAACTTTCAATTTTTTCTATATTTAGTTTTTGCTATTTTAAGTATGTGGCTGTTTATTCATTTATCTAAAAATAGTCAAAAGACTTTGATAAACCTGGCAATTTTTAAAGATGCGGCCTTTGTATATGCAATGTTGGCCTTTTTCTTAATTCAATTCATCAATATTGGAGTTAGCTTTGTCTTACCTAATTATGTTCAAATTGTAAATGGAGCTTCAACTTTAGCTGGGGGATTAATGTTATTACCTGGTAGCGTAATTTTTTCCTTAATGACGCCTTATTTTGGCCATTTATATGATGAAAAGGGTGCTAAGTTACCATTGTACTTAGGCGGAACATTTTTGCTTATAGCGGTAATTTTATTAGCGATTTTGGGTATGAAATTAAATCCATGGCTAGTAGGTATAATTTATAGTTTGCTTACTTGTGGAATGAGAATGGCATTTAATAACACTTTGACATTAGGTATTGAAAGTTCACCCAAACAATTACATGCAGATGCTACTGCTATTATGCAAACAGGACAACAATTTGCTGGTTCAATTGGGACAAGTGTCTTGGCAGCAATCATTTCTTTTTCACAAAGCACAAGTCATGGAAGTGAAGCATTCCTAATGGCACAGGGATGTGAAGTAGCATTTATCTTTGTGACTTTTATTGCTATTTTGATTATGATTTGTTACTGGCAATTGTTTACAAAAGTAAACTAAAATTTAAAAATTAAAAAACGTGTAATCGCTTTCTTTAATACAAATTTATACATATAATTTGATTATAGAGTATAGAGAGGAAGTATTACTCATGGAAAATAAAATGACTCACAGCGCAAGCATTTTGAATGCTCGCCTTTTATGGAAAATTGTCTGGGTAGTAGTTTATGGTATTACCGCCTTTTATACATACCTTTCATTTACAGATATGGCACATATGATGAAATGGATGATGTATGCAATGGCCTGGATGGCAGGAGGGATGCTTGCTGAAGCTGTTGTGGGTCTGATATACCACTGTTGTGGCAAAGATGGCAATGGATGCCATTAAGATAACAATAATTTGATAGTAACAGCTAAAAAAAGGTGGCCTAAGAAAAGGTCGCCTTTTTAACTATAAAAATAAATTCTTTGTAAAAAAAACAGAAGCTTGTGCTTCTGTTTTCTGTACAATAATTGCACAAAGTGCTGCCCTTATCTCATGTCAGCTTCTCACAAGACTGACACAACAGCACTAGTGATTGGGATATTCGGGCTCGAACCGAAACATTATGGAACCAGAATCCACTGCCTTACCAATTTGGCTATATCCCAGTTAATCGCCCGTACGAGAATCGAACTCGCAACTCCGCCTTGAGAGGGCGACGTCTTAACCATTTGACCAACGGGCAATTTCAACAGTCTTAATTATCCTCATATTTTATAATGCTGTCAAGTTGTTTTAAAATCTAAAACAACGTATTCTAAATAAAGGTGATAGTATATGAGTGATTTCTTTCGAACACAATATTTAATTGAAAGTATGGTATCAGAACGGATCGTTCCAGGTGTCAATTATGCATTTATTAAAAATAATCAAGTGTTTAAATCAACAATTGGTTTTAGTGAAATTTATCCTAGTATTAAGCAATTAAGTCCTTATGCAGAATATGATTTAGCTAGTTTAACAAAGGTCTTGGGGACAACCAACGTCTTTTTGAAGTTATATCAAGAGGGAAAATTAAACTTCAATGAACCACTTGGTGATTTTTTGCCTGAATTCCAAAACCAGCCTGTTCGTCTATTTCACTTATTAACGCATATAAGTGGCATTAGAGGCTGGATTGAAAATCGAGATCAATTGCCAGCTAGTGACTTATTAGAAGCAATAAAAAATTTGCCAGTTACTGATGAATTTGAAACCAAAATGAGATATGCCGATACTAATTTTATTTTACTAGGATTAGTTTTAGAACAAATTTATCATAAGAATGTTCAAGATATCATTATGGATGAAGTCATTAAACCAGCTGGTTTACAACATACTACCTTTAAGCCGGCAGTAGAAGATTGTGTTCCCACGGCAGTAGTAGATGGAAAATTATTGCAGGGTATTGTACATGATCCTAAAGCGCGAGTGTTGGGTAAACATTGCGCTTCAGCGGGATTATTTGCCAATATTGATGATTTAATAAAATTGACTTTTGGTTATTTGGGAAGAAATAATCTTTTGCCATTTAGTCAAGAATTAACAAGTGAACTTTTTGCAATTAAATCCAATTCAAAAAAAGTTCATCCTCGTTCTTGGGGGTGGGACTTAGTATTTGATCCTAATGATCAACATCCATTAATTTTTCATACAGGTTTTACTGGAACTTTTATTTTAATTGATCGTCGAAAGCAAACGGCAATGATTGTTTTAACTAATCGTGTTCATCCAACTGGCCATAATCAAATCTTTTTAACTATGCGCCAAAGAATTGTAGACAGCTTTTTAGCAGAAAATAAATAAGCCATCACGCTAGGTGATGACTTATTTTTTAATTGATTTTATTTTTTAAAATCTTTTGATCATATAGTGTGCTACGTAAAGCTAGCATTGCTGTATAAGTAGCTAAGATATAAACTTTTTTGGTTGGTGCTTCTTTAATTCTTGTAAGCAAGGTATTATCATCAGGAGTAACTTCCATAGTTCCTGGATCAAAGCCAGCAACTTCAAGTCTGAATCCCATATCATGATGACGTTCACCACCAACAAGAACTTGTTTAACTTTACTTTTATCTAAGCCTTCATAATCAGCGTCCCAAATCCAGCTAGTGTCAATTCCGTCAGCATGATGAGCATTAAGTAGTGTGGCTAAAGTATAGTCGCTTTTTTCAGTATTTAACAGGCTTAATACTTCATTTAATCCAACAGGGTTTTTAACCAAGATTAAATTAATTTCTTTATCGGCATAAGAAATTAGTTCTTGGCGCCCAAAAATTCGTTTATTTTTGGCAAAGGCATTTGCAATTTCAGCTTCGCTAACATCAAATTCACGAGCTACACTGAATGCAGCTAGTGCGTTGTAGATGTTGTAAGTACCACCAATCCCAATTGCAAATTCAGTATTTTCAATTCTGAATTTAATTGAATTAGGAGTTCTTTCTGTAATTTCTTTTAGCCTATAGCTAAGATTTGGACGCTTAAATCCACAATTAGGACAGAAATAATCGCCTAAATTAGCATAACTGATTGCATGATAATGGATGATATGATTACATTTTGGACATAGAACTCCATCAGTATTTACACTGGCCTTAAAGTCGTTTTGAGCTTCATCAGCCTTTGTTTCAAATCCATAAAAGATTTTTTTATTTGGTAGTTCAACTGAAGAAAAGATGCTTGCGTCACCATTTGCAATTACCACTGCATCAGGAGCTAATTTAATACCATCAATGATCTTGTCATATGTAGTATAAATTTCACCATAGCGATCCATTTGGTCACGAAAAATATTAGTTAAGACATACGCTTTAGGATGAAGTAGTTCAGTTACGCGTTTAACATTAGCTTCGTCAACTTCTAAAACAGCTAATTTACGGCCATGGCGTTTTGCTTTATGACTTAAAAAGGCTGTAACAATACCTTGCTGCATATTAGAACCAGATGGATTAGTTAAAATTTCACCATATTTTTCTTTTAAAGCATTAACAATTAAAGCTGTTGTCATGGTTTTTCCATTAGTTCCAGTTACAATAATTGTTTCATAATCTTTAGCAAGATTTGCTAAAATATTAGGGTCGATTCTCATCGCAAGTTTCCCCGGGAAACTTGTCCCACCTTTAAAAATGTTGTGTAAAACCCAATGTGATGACTTTCCAGAAAGTTTTGCAATACCAGATTTTAGATTCATGTCTTTAATCCCTCTTATTTCAAACTATTTTTTACTATATCATATGAATCGATGTAAAACGATAGTTAAAAGCTTAGACTGCACAAATTTAAATTTTCCTCTATACTATTAGAGGAACTTTTTCGAAGGGGAAAAAAGATGGCACAATTATTTTTTTGTTATGGAACTATGAGTAGTGGTAAAACAATTGAAATTTTAAAGGTTGCTCATAATTATCAAATGCAAGGGCGAAAAATCGCTTTAATGACTAGTGGTAAAGATGACCGCAGTGGCAAGGGCATTATTGCTTCAAGAGTGGGTCTAAATAGCAAAGCTACACCAATTGAAGATGATATGAATATCTTTAATTATGTAAAAAAGCAGAATGAAAAGGATATTGCAAATGGTGATGGGGCAATTGCCTGTGTTTTAATTGATGAAGCCCAATTTTTATATAAGCATCATGTTTTGGAATGTGCCAAAATAGTTGATGAGTTACATATTCCAGTAATGACTTTTGGATTAAAAAACGACTTTCAAAATAATTTATTTGAAGGAAGTCAGTATTTACTTCTTTATGCTGATAAAATAGAAGAGATGAAAACAATTTGTCATTATTGTGGTCGTAAAGCAACGATGGTAATTCGTGTTCAAGATGGTAAAGCAGTATATGAGGGAGCACAATTACAAATTGGTGGCGATGAATCATACTACCCAGTTTGCCGTTTTCACTATAATCATCCTGGCCAAAAAAGAGAAGATTAAGCGAAGTTTACTACTAGAAGAAGGGAAGAATTAAATGGATAAGGTAATGGCTCAACTAGAAGGATTAGTAGCACGTTATGAAGAAATTCAAGAATTGATGGCTGATCCAGAAGTTATTAATGACACTAAACGTTATATGGAAATTTCAAAAGAAGAAGCAGATATGCGTGAAGTTGTCCAAAAATATCGCAAATATCAAGAAGATCAAAAGACTATTTCTGATAATAAAGAAATCATTGAAAATGAATCTGATGAAGATTTAGTCGAAATGGCTAAAGAAGAAAATAGTGACTTAGAAAAAGAAGTTGCTGAACTTGAAGAAGAAATTAAAATTTTGATGCTTCCAAAAGACCCTAATGATGATAAAGATATTATCATGGAAATCCGCGGAGCAGCTGGTGGGGATGAAGCTTCATTATTTGCTGGTGACTTACTTAGAATGTATGAAAAATATGCGGAAACACAAGGTTGGAAGATTTCTGTGATTGATGAAGAAACTACTGAAGTAGGTGGTTATAAGCACGTTGCTATTATGATTACTGGTGATAAGGTTTATTCAAAATTAAAATATGAAAATGGTGCTCACCGTGTTCAAAGAATCCCAGTAACTGAATCACAAGGTCGTGTTCATACTTCAACTGCAACAGTTGCCGTTATGCCTGAATATGAACAAGTAGATATTGACTTAGATCCAAAAGATATTAGAGTTGATGTCTATCGTTCAAGTGGTGCAGGTGGTCAGCACATTAACAAAACTTCTAGTGCCGTTCGTATGACCCACCTTCCAACAGGTATTGTTGTAGCAATGCAAGACCAGAGATCACAACAACAAAACCGGGCAAAGGCTATGGAAATTTTGAAGTCACGTGTTTATGACTACTATGAAAGTCAAAACCAAGCTAGCTATGATGAAAAACGTAAGAACGCGGTTGGTACTGGGGATCGTTCAGAAAGAATTAGAACATATAATTACCCTCAAAATCGAGTAACAGATCATAGAATTGGTTTGACTTTAAATAAATTAGATCGAATTATGAATGGTGAACTTGATGAAATTATCTCTGCATTAATCGTTCACTACCAAACTAAGCAATTAGAGGAGTTGGCAGAAGATAATGCCTAAGACATTAAAACAATTAGTTCAGTTAGGTCAAATGCGAGCACCAGAAGCTAGTATAGAAGATATTTCTTACCTGATTTCAGAGCGAGCAGGACTGACGCCTAGTGAATTTCAATTAAAGCAAGATTCTGAGGCAAGTAGCAAATTAGAAAAGCAACTTCAAAAAGACTTCAAAAAATTAGCTAGAAATGTCTCCCCACAATATATTCTGGGATATGCTTGGTTTTTAGGTTATAAGATTATGGTGCAAAGAGGCGTTTTAATTCCCCGATTTGAAACTGAAGAATTGGTTGAATGGGCTTTGGACCATTTACATGATGGAATGAGAATTTTAGATCTTGGTACAGGCTCAGGGGCAATTATGGTAGCACTAGCTAAAGAAGCAAGTAAAAAAGGAATAAAGGATTTAACTTTATATGCAAGTGATATTTCCGACTCTGCATTAAGAACTTGTGAAGAAAATTTCTTAACTTTTGATCTTGATGTTACTGTTCGCAAAGCTAATGTATTAATTGGTCTAGAGAAGTTTGATTTAATTATTTCAAATCCGCCATATATTCGACCAGAAGAAAAAAATCTGATGGACAGCAACGTCTTGCAAAATGAACCTGAAGAAGCTCTTTTTGGTGGAAAAGATGGCCTAGAATTTTATCGTAGATTTGCTAAACAAGTTCGTGAACATTTAACTGATGAAGGTCAATTCTTCTTGGAATTTGGATTTAGTGAAAAAGATGATTTAGCAAAATTATTTACAGAAGAATTGCCTGATTTTAAGGTTGAATTTAAAGATGATTTGGCCGGTAAACCAAGAATGGTATATGGAAAGTGGCAAAAATAATGGAAACACAAATTTTAAAGAAAGATCAAATAGATCAAGCTGTTGAATTTCTAAAAAATGGTGAATTGGTTGCTTTTCCTACGGAAACAGTTTATGGTTTAGGTGCAATTGCTACCAAAGAAGAAAGCGTTAAAAATGTTTATAAAGCTAAAGGACGCCCTAGTGATAATCCACTAATTGTTACAGTTAGTGATGAAGATATGATGAAGCAATATGCTAAGTTTATTCCGGAACGGGCTGAAAAGTTAATTAAGCATTTTTGGCCAGGCCCATTAACTTTACTTTTATTAGTTAAAGAAGGTAGTTTGCCGACTGTAGTGACAGGTGGCTTAAAAACTGCTGCTTTTAGATGTCCTGACGATGAATTAACTCATGAATTAATTTCTAAGTTAGGTTATCCAATTGTTGGTCCATCAGCTAATACTTCTACTAAACCTTCACCAACAACTGCTGAACATGTTTATCATGATTTAAAAGGAAAAATTAGTGCGATTATTGATGGCGGTGCAACTGAAGTAGGTCTTGAATCAACAATTATTGATTTGTCAGTTGAAACTCCAATTGTTTTACGGCCAGGTCAAATTACTCCTGAGGAATTAAGTAAAGTTTTAGGAGAAAAAGTTCTGATCAATACTGGTAAGGTTTCTGATAAGACAATTCCTAAAGCACCTGGGATGAAATATCGCCATTATGCTCCAAGTGCTCCAGTATGGGTTGTAGATGATGTTAAGGACTTTTCTAAAATTAGTTACACGAGTGACACTGCAGTAGCAGCTCTTGATAGCGTGCTAGATACATTAGATTTACCAGCTGAAAATAAATTTAGCTTAGGTAAAGACTTAAAAGATGCTGATCACAACTTATTTAGTGCATTGCGATTTTTTGATGATGAAGCAAGTATCAAGACGATTTATGTTCAAGGCTTTGATGAAGGCGAGCAAAGTTTGGCCTATATGAATCGTTTAAATAAGGCAGCAGCAGGTCATCACTATAAAAATTAAAAATAATTCAAAGCTAAAGGTTTAAACCTTTAGCTTTTTTTTATAAAATAATACTGATATTGGTATTTTATTTTAGGAGGCTAATATGGGAAAATTTACAGTTTTGAATCACCCATTGATTCAACACAAGTTAACCATCATTCGTAAAAAAGACACTGGTACTAACGAATTTAGACAAATCGTTGGTGAAATTGGTGGCTTAATGGTTTACGAAATGACCCGTGATTTACCACTGAAAAATGTGGAAATTGAAACTCCTATTGGCAAGACAACCCAAAAAGAACTTGCTGGTAAGAAGTTAGTTATTGTACCAATTTTAAGAGCTGGCTTAGGTATGGTTGATGGGGTTTTACAAATGATTCCATCAGCTAAAGTTGGCCACATTGGTATGTATCGTGATGAAGAAACATTGAAGCCACATGAATATTTCTTCAAAATGCCACAAGATATTGAAGAGCGTGATGTAATAATTGTGGATCCAATGCTTGCAACTGGCGGTTCTGCGAATATGGCGATTGATGCTCTTAAAAAACGTGGCGCTAAAAATATTCGCTTGGCGGTTTTAGTTGCAGCACCTGAAGGTGTAAAAAATATTCAAGAAGCTCATCCAGATGTAGATATTTATGCTGCAGCTGAAGATGAAAAATTAATGGATAATGGTTATATTTTCCCAGGGTTAGGGGATGCCGGAGATCGTTTATTTGGTACCAAATAAACAAATAGATTAAATATGTATAACATTTTTTTAAGTTAATACGCTTTCATCTTTTTACAAAGAGAGTGAATTGGTGGTATCATGAATACCGTGTTTGAGGTATTCAGCACAGGAAAGGAGGTCACGAAGTTATGGAGAAACCCGAAATACTCAGGCTATTTGGTCTTACCTTTAATGTTAGTAACATACTAGGTGGGACTTTGGTAGCTTTAATTGTATTTGGAATGTGCTTTTGGTTAGCAAGAAAAGTTGAATTGCGACCAGGTAAAAAGCAAAACGTTCTTGAATACATTATTGATTTCACTGATGGAATTGTGAAAAGCAATGTTGAAGATGAAGATGCTCAAAAACATTTATCACTTTATGCATTTGTCTTATTCCTATTCATTTGGTGGTTAAACCAATTAGGTTTATTCCTAGAAGTCAAAGATATGAATGGATTGATGTTGTTTAAATCACCAACAGCTGATCCAACTATTACCATGACAATGGCAATGATGACATTACTGTTATCTTATAACTTTGGTGTTCAGAAGTTTGGAACATTTGGCTATTTGAAGAATTATGCTCGACCATTGCCATTCTTCTTGCCAATTAACGTAATGGAAGAATTCACTAACTTCTTAACATTGTCGTTACGTCTTTACGGTAATATTTATGCTGGTGAAGTTTTGCTTACATTGATTGGTAATGATTTCGCCCATAGTTTTGGAATTGGAACCATTATTTTATCAGCACCTTTGACCATTATTTGGCAAGGTTTCTCAGTCTTCATTGGCTCTATCCAAGCATATGTATTTGTAACTCTTTCTATGGTTTATATTGGTAAGAAGGTTACACAAGAATAGTTTATATTCGGAGGTTATTTTATGAAGTTTTTAGCTGTTGCTATCGCCGCAGGTTTAGCAGCCCTTGCTGCATCATACGGTAACGGTAAGGTTATCAGTACAACCATCCAAGGTATGGCTCGTCAACCAGAAAGCGCATCTGAATTACGCTCAACTATGTTTATCGGTGTTGGTTTGATTGAAGCTGTTCCTATTTTGGCAGTTGTTATTGCCTTCTTGATCTTCTTCTTAGGTTAATCTGTTAAAAGGAATTTATTTAGAGAGAAGGGCAGTATATGACTAACATTTTGTTTGCCGCTGAAAAGTCTGATCTTTATTTGGGAGACACCATATATTACCTGATTTTATTTGCAATATTATTATTGGCTGTTAAGCATTTTGCTTGGGGTCCAGTCACTGATATGATGGAAAAACGTCGTCAACAAGTGATTGAAGATATAGATAAAGCTGCAGATGAACGGAAAAAAGCCGAAATTTTGGCTGGTGAACGTGAAGAACAATTAAAGAGTTCTAGACAAGAAGCTACGCAAATTCTCTCTACTGCAAAAACTAATGCTGAAGCAGCTGGAAAGGATATTTTGAACCAAGCTAACGAAGAAGCTAAAAATATCCGTGAAAAGGCGAAAGCTGATGCGATTCAAGCTAAGAATGATGCTTTGAACGAAGCACAAGCACAAGTTGCTGATATTTCAGTTCAAATCGCAGAAAAGGTTATTGCTAAGAACTTATCTGCTGCAGATCAAAAAGATTTAGTCGACCAATTTATTAAGGGGTTGAATAAATAATGGCATTAAGTAGAGAAGAAATCAGTGCACGCTATGGTGCTGCCCTATTCGGCTATTGTCAAGATAATAATTCTTTAGACAATGTTTACAGTGAATTGCAAGTTTTAAAGACTGCAATTTTAGATAATCCTCGTTTGAGTGAGTTTTTATCTTCACCTGTTTACAGTATGGAAGAAAAAAAGCAACTATTAAAAAATATTAGTGCTGATTTTTCACAAGAACTACAGCAGTTTTTAGAATTATTACTTGACTATGGTCGATTTGCAGTACTACCTGATATTGTTAATCAATTTAATATGCGCTATAACAAGCTTAATAATATAGCTTTTGGAAAAGTTATTAGTGCTGTTAAGTTAGATGACGAGCAATTACATAAACTTGGTCAAGCTTATGCTGAAAAATATGATCTTAAAGAATTAAAATTAACTAACCAAGTTGATCCTTCAATTATTGGAGGGGTTATTTTGGAAGTTGAAGATTATATAATTGATGGCAGTGTAAAAAACAAGTTAAAGAAAATTCGTGCACAATTAGTTGAAAATATTTAAAAGAGGTGAAACCATTGAGCATCAAAGCGGAAGAAATTAGCTCATTGATCAAGAAACAACTTGAACACTTCGATGACAAACTCGATATCGACGAAGTAGGTGTCATTACCTATGTCGGTGACGGTATTGCCAGAGCACATGGTTTAAATAATGTTTTGGCTAATGAGTTACTTGAATTCGAAAACGGCTCTTACGGTATTGCCCAAAACCTAGAAACTAATGATGTTGGGATTATCATTTTAGGTAAATACGACAACATTAGAGAAGGTGACCGAGTTAAAAGAACTGGCCGAATTATGGAAGTCCCAGTTGGGGAAGCCTTAATTGGTCGAGTTGTTAATCCTTTAGGTCAACCTGTTGATGGTTTAGGTGAAATTAAGACCGATAAGACACGTCCAATTGAATCTAAAGCTCCTGGCGTTATGGATCGTCAATCAGTTAACCAACCACTTCAAACTGGTATTAAGGCTATCGATGCCTTGGTTCCAATTGGTAGAGGTCAGCGTGAGTTAATCATTGGTGACCGTAAAACTGGTAAAACTAGCTTGGCAATTGATACTATTTTGAATCAAAAGGGACAAGATGTTATTTGTATCTATGTTGCGATTGGTCAAAAAGAATCAACAATTAGAAGTCAAGTAGAAACATTAAAGCGTTTTGGCGCTATGGATTATACAATTGTAGTTGAAGCAGGACCAAGTGCTCCTGCACCATTACTTTACATTGCTCCTTATGCTGGTACAGCAATGGGAGAAGAGTTTATGTACAATGGTAAGGATGTTTTGATTGTCTTTGATGACCTTTCAAAACAAGCCGTTGCTTACCGTGAACTTTCATTGTTAATCCGTAGACCGCCTGGTCGTGAAGCATACCCTGGTGATGTTTTCTATATTCACTCAAGATTGCTTGAACGTAGTGCCAAGCTTAGTGATAAGCTTGGTGGAGGTTCTCTAACAGCATTACCATTTATTCAAACTGAGGCGGGAGATATTTCTGCATATATTCCAACTAACGTAATTTCTATTACAGATGGGCAGATTTTCCTTCAAAGTGATTTATTCTTTGCAGGTACTCGTCCAGCTATTGATGCCGGTGCATCAGTTTCTCGTGTTGGTGGTAGTGCGCAAATTAAAGCTATGAAGAAGGTTGCAGGTACTTTGCGTGTTGACCTTGCTTCATTTAGAGAACTTGAAAGCTTTGCTCAATTCGGTAGCGATTTAGACCAAGCTACTCAAGCTAAACTTAATCGTGGACGTAGAATTGTTGAAGTCTTAAAGCAACCATTACATGAACCACTTCCTGTTGAAAAGCAAGTTTTGATTCTTTATGCTTTAACTCACGGCTTCCTTGACTCTATTCCAGTTGAAGATGTTGCAAGATATGAACATGAACTTGATTCTAACTTTGAATCAAGCCATGCTGACTTGCTTAAAACAATTCGTGAAACTGGAGATTTGCCAGATGAAGACGAAATGAATGAAGCTATTAAGAGCTTTAATGAAGGCTTCACACCAACAAGTAAGAACTAGGAGGTAATTTATGCCTGCTTCTTTACTTGAATTAAAGAAAAAAATTGCGTCAGTTAAGCAAACTGGAAAAATTACACAAGCAATGCGGATGGTTTCTGCAGCAAAGCTTAATCAGACAGAAAAGAAAGATAAGGGCTATACTCTTTATAATGACACTTTGAAAAAGACAGTTTCTCATTTAATGAGTGCTCAAATTGTCGACCACTTAAAGAGTGAAAATGTTCCTGTTAATTCTAAAAATCTTGCTAAACTCGATTACACAAATGTATTTGGTTTAGGGATTGTTTCTGATTTAATTCAAGCAAGACCAGAAATCAAATCTACAGGATATCTAGTAATTACTGGGGATCGTGGATTAGTTGGTTCTTATAATTCAACAGTAATTAAGAACATGATGGGCTTGTTTGAAGATTCCAAAGCAGAAAATAAAGATGTTAAAGTTTTAGCAGTTGGTCGAGTTGGAGCCCAATTTTTCAAGAAAAATAACATGAATGTTGTTTATGAAAATTCTGGGATAAGTGATGTACCATCATTTAATGAAGTTTTACCAATTGTTTCAACCGCAATTAAGATGTACTTAAATGGTGTCTATGATGAACTTTATGTTTGTTATACTCACCACGTTAATTCTTTATCATCTGCTTTCCGTGTTGAAAAAATGCTACCAATTTCTGACTTGGATATTGGTAGTGAGGAAGCTGAAGCACATGCAAAGCTTGAATATGATATCGATCCAGATATTGATACTGCTTTGAAAGCATTGTTACCACAATTTGCGCGTTCAACAATTTATGGTGCCATTTTGGATGCGAAGACTGCTGAACATGCAAGTTCGATGACAGCAATGCAAAGTGCTTCTGATAATGCAAGTGATTTAGTTTCTAGATTAACTACGCAAATGAACCGTGCAAGACAAGCGCAAATCACCACTGAATTAAGTGAAATTATTGGTGGTGCAAACGCCTTAGAATAATAAGAAAAGGAGGTAGATATTGTGAGTGAAGGTGAAATCGTTCAAGTCGTTGGACCTGTTGTTGACGTACAATTCCCAATTGACAAAAACTTACCTGATATTAACAATGCTTTGCATGTTATTAAGTCAGATGATGAAACCATTACACTTGAAGTAACACTTGAGCTTGGAGATGGTGTGTTAAGAACCATTTCTATGGAATCTACCGACGGTTTAAGACGTGGAATGAAGGTCGTTGATACAGGTGCTCCAATTTCCGTACCTGTTGGTGACGATACTTTGGGACGTGTATTTAATGTCCTAGGTGATCCAATTGATAATGGCCCTAAGTTCCCTGCTGATCATCGTCGTGATAGCATCCACAAGGAAGCTCCTAAGTATTCTGAATTAACTACTAGCCGTGAAATCCTTGAAACTGGTATTAAGGTTATTGACCTCCTTGAACCATATGTTCGTGGTGGTAAAGTTGGATTATTTGGTGGTGCTGGTGTTGGTAAAACTACAATTATCCAAGAATTAATCCATAATATTGCCCAAGAACACGGTGGTATTTCAGTATTTACTGGTGTTGGTGAAAGAACCCGTGAAGGGAACGACTTATACTTTGAAATGAAGGCATCTGGTGTTTTAGATAAAACTGCTATGGTCTTCGGTCAAATGAATGAGCCACCTGGTGCCAGAATGCGTGTTGCATTAACTGGATTGACAATCGCTGAATACTTTAGAGATGTTGAAGGTCAAGATGTTCTTTTGTTCATTGACAATATCTTTAGATTTACTCAAGCTGGGTCAGAAGTTTCAGCCTTACTTGGTCGTATGCCAAGTGCCGTTGGTTATCAACCAACACTAGCAACTGAAATGGGGCAATTACAAGAAAGAATTACTTCTACTAAGAAGGGATCTGTAACCTCAATTCAAGCTGTTTATGTTCCAGCTGATGACTATACTGACCCTGCTCCAGCAACTACTTTTGCTCACCTTGATGCAACTACTAATCTTGAACGTAGTTTGGTTGAACAAGGTATTTATCCAGCTGTTGACCCACTTGAATCAACATCAAGTGCATTGGATCCAGAAGTTGTTGGTGAAGAACACTACGAAGTTGCTACACGTGTGCAACATGTTTTGCAACGTTACCATGAATTGCAAGATATTATCTCAGTTTTAGGTATGGATGAATTGTCAGACGAAGAAAAGATGATTGTTGCGCGTGCTCGTAAGATTCAATTCTTCCTCTCACAAAACTTCTTTGTTGCAGAAACATTTACTGGTGTTCCAGGTTCATATGTTCCTGTAAAAGAAACTATTAAAGGCTTTAAGATGATTTTGGATGGTCATTTAGATGACTTGCCTGAAGATGCATTTAGAGGTGTTGGACCAATTGAAGATGTCATCAAAAAGGCAGAAAAGATGGGTGTAACACCATCTGACCCAGAAGCTAAGGCCTTATTAGCAGAAAAGTAGGGTGATGCTTTATGGCAGAATCTGAAAAGTTAATGACAGTAAATGTTGTGACTCCTGATGGTTTAATTTATTCTCATAAATCAAGCATTGTCGTTATGAGAGCGATTGATGGAGAAAGAGCTGTAATGTACAATCATACTCCATTTTTAACTCCTCTTGTAATTGGTGATGTAAGAGTAAAAAGAGGAAAGCAATTAAACAATCGTGTTGATCATATTGCTGTAAATGGTGGCTATATCGACTTTTCAAATAATGTTGCAACAATTATCGCTGACAGTGCTGAACGTGCTAGAAATATTGATTTGTCACGTGCAGAAGCTGCTAAAAAGCGTGCAGAGCAGCATTTAAAGGAAGCCAAAGCAAGTCATAATGAAAGCTCATATGAAAGAGCTTCTGTTGCTTTGAAGCGTGCTGTTAACAGAATTAATGTTCATCAAAGTACACAACAAAAATAATTGAAAAGCAAGCGCTAAGCGTTTGCTTTTTTCTTTATAAGGAGAAGTTTATGCAACAATTGGGTTTACATGCACTTTTAAGTTTATTTATTTATTTCGTAACAACTGCTTTAGCTTTTCAAGCAATTAAATGTTTAGATTTAAGTAAACTATTTAAAATAAAAAAGATTTTTGAAGAACAAATTTTGGACATTTTTTTAGCACTTGGTTTAGGGTATTTAGTAGGGCAGTTTTTTATTGCATTCATGGATTATTCTTTAACTTTGACTAATCTTTTTAATAATTAATAAAGCAATTGCAATCTGACAGGCAAGATAAGGCCAAGTATGGTATAATTTTTCGTGATATAAAATTGGAGGATATACTATTGGCAAAAGACATCGGAATTGATTTAGGTACAGCTAATGTATTAATTAACGTATCAGGTAAAGGTATCGTCTTAAATGAACCTTCTGTTGTTGCAGTTAACACTGAAAATAATGAAGTAGTGGCGGTAGGTACTGAAGCTTATGAAATGGTTGGTAGAACTCCAGGAAATATTAGAGTTATTCGCCCATTAAAAAATGGTGTAATTGCAGATTTTGATATTACTGAAGCAATGCTCAGTTATTTCATTGAAAAGCTCAATGTTAAGGGCTTTATGGCAAAGCCTAACATTTTAATTTGTGCTCCAACTGGTGTAACATCAATTGAACAAAAGGCTATTATTCAAGCTGCTGAAAAATCAGGTGGCGGAAGAGTTTACCTGGATTTTGAACCTAAGGTAGCAGCCGTAGGAGCGGGACTTGATATCTTTAAACCACAAGGAAATATGGTTATTGACATTGGTGGTGGAACAACAGATATTGCTGTTTTATCAATGGGTGAAATTGTAACTGCTAAGTCCTTGCGTTGGGCTGGTGATAAGATGAATCAAGCAATTGTAAGTTACATTAAAAATAATCGGAACTTATTAATTGGTTCTAGAACAGCTGAACAAATTAAAATCGAAATCGGTAGTGCATTTGAACCAGATCCCGAAAAGAAAATTACAGTTCGAGGTAGAGATATGGTTGCAGGGCTTCCTAAGCAAACCACTATTTCAGCGATTGAAGTTCAAGAATCATTACACGATGGCTTGATGTCAATCGTTCGGGCGACTAAGGAAGTATTGGAACAAACCCCACCAGAACTTTCCGCAGATATTATTGATCGTGGTATTATGCTTACTGGTGGTGGAGCATTGCTTGCAAACTTAGATAAATTAATTGCATATTATTTACAAGTTCCAGTATTAACGGCTGATTCCCCACTTGAAGCGGTTGCTTTAGGTACAGGTGCATTACTTAAAAATATTGAAAAGCACCAGGGCCGTTAGGAGAAAATATTGTCAGAATTATTGATCTTTTTGGTTCGAGCTTATCAAAAATTTATTTCGCCAATCTTACCACCAACTTGTCGGTACTATCCAACATGTTCAAGTTATATGATTGATAGTTTGCGTAAGCATGGACCGTTAAAGGGTTTAATAATGGGGATTGCGAGAATAATTCGTTGCAATCCCTTTGTTCGTGGTGGAGTTGATCCAGTTCCGGACCACTTTACTTTAAGGCGAAATCCTCATCCCGAAAAATATGAGGATCCAATTATTGCCAAAAAGTTTCATTCTAAATAGGAGTAATTATGTCTAAAAAGCTTGAAAATATTTCAATTGAAGTAAATGAACTTAAAGGAAAGTCCATTCCTAGTTGGGAAGTTATTATTCCAAACAAAAAGGCTATTGGTATCATTGAAAAGGTGGAAGGTCGCTATCGCGCAACTACTAATAAGAGCAATAATGTCCTTTTTTCAAAGAGTTTGGAAAGTAGTATTAATGACTTACTTTCTTACTTTGCCCTTCATGAAAAATAAAATGGGTCGTGATTAATTAATGGCAAAACTACAAAATAAAACTGATATTTACGATCGAGTTGCTTGGGGAATTGTTGGAGCAATTGCATTATTAGCAATAATCAGTTTTTATGCAATATGGATAGCTGCAAGCAATGACTCCACATTGGGAACTCCTTTTAAAGCAGTGATTGGACAGGCAGTGTGGTATATTTTGTCAATTGCACTTGTAATTGTGATTATGCAATTTGATGCAGATCAACTTTTTAAAATAGCACCGTATGCTTATGCATTAGGTATAATACTTTTAATTTTAGTTTTAATTTTTTATGATCGAAGTAGCTTTGTTAATAATGGTGCAAAAAGTTGGTTCAAATTGGGATCATTGACTTTTCAACCATCAGAAGTAATGAAGCCAGCATTTATATTAATGTTGGCTAGAATTGTTAAAGATCATAATGAATATTATGGCCATACATGGAGAAATGATTGGCTACTTCTAGGGAAAATATTTGCCTGGTTAGCGCCAATTGCTGTTTTGTTAAAATTACAAAATGACTTCGGTACAATGCTGGTATTCTTCGCAATTGTTGGCGGTGTTATTTTGGTGTCAGGGATAACTTGGAAAATAATTGTACCAACTTTTATTGTGATTGCAGTGCTAGGAACAACGACAATCTTACTGGTTACAACAAGTTGGGGACAGGCCTTTTTAGGCCATTTCTTTAAAGCATATCAATTTGAAAGAATAAATTCTTGGCTTGATCCTTCAGGTGATACTTCCTCTGGTGCATATCAATTATGGCAAAGTATGAAGGCAATTGGATCGGGGCAAATTTTGGGTTCTGGTTTTGGGAAATCAAGTGTTTATGTCCCTGTAAGAAGTAGTGATATGGTTTTCTCTGTATTAGGTGAAAGCTTCGGTTTTGTTGGTGGCGTTGTATTAATAATGATTTATTTGTACTTAATAATTCAAATGGTCATGATCAGTTTCGATACAAGAAATGCATTTTACTCATATATTTCAACTGGGATTATCATGATGATTTTATTCCACGTTTTTGAAAATATTGGAATGAGTATAGACTTGCTTCCACTAACAGGTATTCCATTACCATTTGTTTCCCAAGGTGGATCAGCCCTGATTGGTAATATGATTGGTATTGGCTTGATTTTATCAATGAAATTTCATAATAAAGATTATATCTTCTCAACTGCAGGAGACTTCTAAAAAAGCTTTAAGTATGTTGCTACATACTTAAAGCTTTTTTCTCTATTAAATTATAAAAATTATTTTTGTCGAATAACAATGACGTCACAATCAGCTGTTCTAGTAACGTATTCAGTTACACTGCCAATTAGTAACCTTTCAACTGCATTAAGACCAGTTGCTCCTAGTACAATTAAGTCTGTTTGATGCTTTTGTGGGAACTCATGAGCGATGATTGTTTTTGGAGAACCAAACTCAATAGAGTAGTGAACATTTTTGATACCAGCTTTTACAGCGCGATCATAATATTCTTCTAACTTCTTTTTGGCATCAGCTGAAACTTGTTCAACCATTGCTGAATCAAAACTAGAAACATTTTGAAATGATCTAGTATCAATAACATGTAAAATCTCTAAATTTGCGTTGTTTCTTTTAGCAATTGCAACAGCTTTTGAAAAGGCTAAATCAGCTTCCTTTGAACCATCAACAGCAATTTGAATATGTGAATATTGCTTTAACATAATAAGCACCTCTTTCTTAACTTTATTTTACCAAAAAACTAAAAATATATGATTACTTTTTAAATTATTTTTTAGTTATTGTTATTCCAAAAAATAAAATTACTAAGCAAGTCAATGAGATAGTAAGTAAATTTAATAAAACATTGTTTAGAAAGAGAAAAAATATTCCAAACAGGGTAATTAATCCTAAACTGAGGCTAGTAACTGTCATGCAGAAAGAATAATTTTTTTGTGAGCTATCAAATATCAAAAAATTAGTGTTTCTTTTAGACCATAAAAGAATATGCAAGAAAGAAAACTATTAGTAAAAAGATTAGAACAGCTATTTTAATAATCATAAACTATCATCCTATCAAAAAAGCGGCTCCAAAGGAACCGCCGTTAAAATCTAAAAAAATCCGAGTTGACTGTCGAACTGTAAAGACGCTTGTTGATCCCGCTAATAGCAAGTATATATGGTCTGTATCGCAGTGAATATGGATCCTGCTCAATGGCAGTTTTCCGATTCAGTAGTTATTTACAGACCTCCACGTCGTAGGTTTGATCGGTCAACTTTGTACTTTAATTCTATCAACTCGAATCACTTATTATAATAGCAGAATTTATAATAAAGTCAAGTAATGTACTCGCTTTCAACACTTGATATATCAGTGATTATCCAATCCATTTTCTTGCATTTGTTTTAGACGTTGATATTGATTTTTGAGTGCTAATTCAATTTTTGAGTTACCCTTTGGTCTAAAATAACTATCATGAATTAATGAGCTGGGTAAGTATTGCTGAGCAACCCAATCATTTGCATAGTCATGAGGATAGAGGTAGTTATTTCCATGTCCTAACTTTTTAGCACCTGAATAATGACTATCTTTCAAATGATTAGGAATAGAGGACACTTTCTGGGTGCGAATGACATCTAATGCTGAATCAATTGCGCTAATTCCGCTGTTACTTTTTGGAGAGAGTGATAATTCAATTACAGCGTTACTCAAAGGAATTCTAGCTTCAGGTAGGCCAATTTGTTGAGCAGTCCATACAGCAAGTGCTGCGTGTTGACAAGCAGCAGGATTTGCTAAACCAATATCTTCATAGGCAATGACTAATAAACGTCTGCAAATTGAGATTAAATCGCCACTCTCTATCAACCTAGCTAAGTAATGTAAAGCAGCATCGGTATCAGAACCACGGATTGATTTTTGAAAGGCAGATACTAAATCGTAATGGCCATCTCCATTTGCATCAAAATTTTGACTTTTAACTTGGATAGAATCAGCCATGATTTCCTGGGTAATTATTAGCTGTTGATCCTTATTTCTGCCTTTTTCAGCATATGTTGATAAGACTGCCAATTCTAGGGCATTTAGTGTAGCGCGTAAATCACCATTACCTTTTTCAATTAATAGCTGTTCAGCATCCTTTTGTAATTGAACATGGTATTTCCCTAATCCTCGTTCTTCATCGTTTAAAGCGCGGTGAATCGCTTTTTGGGCATCTGTGGCAGAAAGAGGATGTAGTTCAAAAATTTGGCACCTTGAGCGAATAGCCGGTGAAATTGAAATATAGGGATTTTCAGTTGTAGCACCTATTAATACGATTTGACCAGATTCTAAAAGTGGAAGAAGAAAATCTTGCTTTGTTTTATCCAGACGATGAATTTCGTCCAATAGCAAAATCACAGTTCCACTCATTTTTGCCTCTAGAGCAACTTGTTGCAAATCTTTTTTGGTATCAGTAGCAGCATTTAACATTCTAAAGGCATATTTAGTTGAACCTGCAATAGCTGAAGCGATACTTGTTTTTCCAATACCCGGTGGTCCATAAAGAATCATTGAGGATAATAATTTGGCTTCAACCATACGGCGAATAATTTTCCCTGGACCTACAAGGTGACTTTGACCAACAACCTCAGTTAAGTCTTGGGGTCTCATTCGATAGGCAAGTGGCTTCATTCAGTATCACCTCTATGAAATAGCTTATGCCAAAAACTTTCTTTTTTCGGCTGGTTTAATTGCTCTTTAGGAAATTCAGGTGGATATACTTGTTTAATTGCAATCCTATCTTTGTTTATTGCTGATTTAGCCACAACTAAAATCGCAGCTGAATCTGGATTGGTTTGTGCGTTTTCATCTGAAATAAGGGTAAACGGAATATTTTCTTTTGCGCATGAAGCTTCTATTTGATCAATTGCTTCATTTTGATCCATTTTCCCATTTATTAAAATTTGATAATCTTTATATTCATTAATATGGTTTAAGAAAATCTGACGACTTGTTGGATTTTCTAAATCGGTGATTGTCATTTTTAAATAAACACGTTCACGCAAACTTCCTAAATACCGTCGGCGTTCATCTGGTTTAGTCTGTAATGGACCGTGAGATGATTGCTCTAGGCGTTCATTCAAATTTTCTGACATATAACCAACCTCCTGTTAGAGAAAAAGAAAAAGCCTTTCCACACAATAGTAGGAAAGACTTTTTCCAAAAGCAACCAAAAATTAAAGAAGTTTGTTGTAGTATTCAACAACGAGGGCTTCGTTGATTTCTGGTTCCATTTCATCACGTTCTGGTAAGCGAACTAAGCTACCAGTTAATTTGTTTTCATCAAATGAAACAAATGATGGACGACTTACAACTGCTTCTAAAGCATCTTTAACTTGTTGTAAGTTCTTTGACTTTTCCTTCAAGCTGATTTCTTGACCAACTTTTACTTCGTATGAAGGAATGTCAACACGCTTGCCATCAACTAAAATGTGACCGTGGTTTACCAATTGACGAGCTTGTTCTCTAGTAGTTGCAAGACCTAAACGGTAAACGATGTTGTCCAAACGACGTTCAAGCAATACCATAAAGTTAGTACCGTGTTCACCTTGACGAATCTTACCAGCACGGTTGAACAAGTTTCTAAATTGACGTTCGTTTAAACCGAACATCCAACGAAGCTTTTGCTTTTCGTGTAATTGCATACCATATTCTGAAAGACGACCACGGTTGTTAGGACCATGTTCACCTGGTGCGTAATTACGACGAGCTAATTCCTTACCAGTACCTGAAAGTGAAATACCTAAACGTCTTGAACGTTTCCAACTTGGGCCAGTGTATCTTGACATAAAAAATCCTCCATTAAATAAATAAAAAATATTGATGGAGTAAAATATCTGAAATAAGCTCTGCATTCGTTCATCTGCAGTTGAATTTTCGCTCATTGCAGCACGAGTTACTAATTCACTAAAACGTCCACAGATGTTGACGAGCTTGCCAACTTATCGCTGCAAATATTTTACACGAAGACCATTATAGAGATTTTTAAACTTTTTTGCAAGGAATAGCATTAAAAACTATCTTTTATGAATGAAAAAATCAAGTTGTCTGTTATAATTAATGGTAGTTTTGGAGGAAAATTATGTCGTCAATACAATCACTCATTATAATTAGTATTGTCGTTTTGTTGATTGCCACAACTGGAAGTATGTTGATGCTCAATCGCCGACAAAGTAAAATTTTATCTTTTTTTGAACAAGATTTGAACGATTTAGAAGATCTTGGCATTTCTGCTGATATTAAAAATCTTGCTCAAATGGAATTAGCTGGTGAAAGCCTAAAAACGTTTAATAGTTGGAAAAAAGTTTATGAAAAGGCTAATGATAAGATAATTCCAGATTTACATGAAAGAATCGAACAGTGCCAAGAAATAAATACTCACTATAACTTATTAAGAGCAAGAAAAGAGATTAAGGCAATTGATTCTGCAATTGATTCAGTATCGGAAGATTTAAACAAAACTAAAGAAGTTTTTCGACAATTGTTAGAGTCTAATCGGGCTAATAAGTTGCAATATGATTCTTTAATTAAGATTTATCGGGATATTAGAAAAGAAGTACTTGCAGCTTCATTTTATTATGGTCCTGCTTTGGAAAAAATTGAAGATGAACTTAGTGAATTAGAAAGACATTTCAATAATGCTAAGAACTTGTCTGCTCAAGGTGATTATGTTGAAGGCAAGCGTGTTCTTGAAAAAATCGACAAACGTTTAGCTCATTTAAAAGACTTATTACCGCGAATTAAGAAAGCCCAGAATGCTATTCAAGATGTCTATCCTGAACAACTAGATGAACTTACCAGTGCTTATCGGAAAATGAGAGTTGATAAGTTAGCAGTTTCTGAAATTGATTTCTTAGAAGAAGTCAAAAAATTACAAACACTATTAGAAAAATCACGGGATTTGGAAGCACGGTTAGAGATTAATGAATTAGAATCTAATAATGCTCAATTAGCTAAAAAGATAGATGGCTTATATGACGTTATTACGAAAGAATATTCAGCTCGGCCATTTGTCGAGCAAAATCAAGATAAGATATTACGATTATTATCACATTTAGAAAACGGCTCGAATCAATTAATTGATAAACTTGAGCACATTGATCAAAGTTATGAATTAACACATGGTGAACTTCAAGAAGCTAAGGACTTATCAAAAGAAGTCTCTCAAATGGAAGAAAAATATAATCACGATGTACAAGCTTTGGCAGATGGAAAAGGTGTATATTCAGAAATTAAAGAGCGCTGGTTAAAACAACTTGAACGAATTAGTAAGATTGAAAAGCGTGAAAAAGAGCTAGTAGATGAAGTAGATGGACTTTACGAAGCTGAAAAGATGGCTAATGAATCTATTGCCGGCTTTAAGCAAGATGTTGCATTAATCTATCGACGCCTGCAAAGAAGAAACTTACCTGGAAAACCAGATAGTTTTATTCAGATGTACACTTTGGTTGTTAATGAAATTTCTCATACTAGTCAAGAATTGAACCAGGTTAGAATTAATATGGAAAAGATTTCTGAAGAAATGATTCAGATATCAGATGATGTTGATCGCTTAAAAAAAGAGGCCGATCAAATTATCAATTATGCAGCTTTGGTTGAATTGACAGTTCAATATTCTAATAAATATCGAACTAATCCAAAAGTAGCTAAGGCAAGAAGAACTACGATGGATTTATATAGTAGAGCTTACAATTATAAAGATGCTTTGGACACCATTGCAACTGCTATGGAACAAGTTGAACCTGGAAGTTATCAAAGAATTGAAAGTGCATATTATTCACAACTGAGTGCATCTGATGATGAGCAAGACGATTAAATTGCTCATTTAGCAATTTTAAGCTAAAATCAAATAGTTAGACAAACGACCAAAATTTTGGTCGTTTTTTCGAGGAGATTATTATTGTGATTTATTTTGATAATAGTGCAACTACAAGAATTTTCCCTGCTGCTTTGGAAACTTACAATAAGGTAAGTGAAGATATCTGGGGGAATCCTTCAAGCTTACATAAATTAGGAGATCGGGCTCATCAACTTTTAGAAGCATCACGTAAGCAGATTGCAGGCTTGTTAGATGTAAAGCCTAATGAAATCTTTTTTACTAGTTGTGGCTCAGAATCTAATAATTTAGCTATTAAAGAATCAGCTTTTACTAAGAAAGAATTCGGTAAACATATTATAACTACCAGTGTTGAACATGCTTCTGTTGCCAATACTTTTACTGCCCTTGAAAATATGGGGTATAGGGTAACACGACTTCCTGTTGATAGTGAAGGGCGAATTAATATCAATGATTTGAGGAATAGTCTTGATAGCGATACAACCTTGGTATCAATTATGGGTGTAAATAATGAAATAGGTACTATTCAGCCTATAATTGAAGCAGGTGAGTTGTTAGAAAATTACCCTAATATTCATTTTCACGTCGACAATGTTCAAGCTTTTGGAAAAAATATTTGGAAGCAGGTATTTTGTCCAAGAGTTGATTTAATGAGTTTGTCAGCTCATAAATATCATGCTCCAAGAGGAGTTGGTATCCTTTATAAAAAAGCTGGTAAAATGCTACTTCCATTAATTGATGGTGGAGGCCAGGAAAAGGGATTGCGGTCTGGCACTGAAAATCTTCCTGCAATTGCAGCTACTGCCAAGGCAATGCGCTTGGTTAGTGAAAAAGAGGCAGAAAATTATGAACGTGAGTATGCTGTTAAAGAAAAAATTTATAATTATCTTGCTGATAAGCCAGGAATTACAATTTTTTCACCTTTAAAATCTAATTTTGCACCCCATGTTTTAACTTTTTCATTGCTAGGAATTCGAGGAGAAACTTTAGTTCACACTTTAGAGCAAAAAGGAATTTATGTATCTACTACAAGTGCTTGTGCTTCGAAAGTTAGCGATGAAGCAAGTACTTTGGCAAGTATGAAAGTTGATGAAAAAGTTGCAACTAGTTCAATTAGATTGAGTTTTGACGCAAGTAATACCTTGCAAGAAGCAGATAAATTTATTAAGGTATTTGATGAAATTTATCGTCATTTTGCTAAAGTTAATCATTTAGGATAGGAGTAAATAATGCAATATACTGAAGTTATGGTTCGTTATGGCGAATTATCAACTAAAGGCAAGAATAGAAAGGATTTTATTGGTCGTTTGGCCGGTAACGTAGAAAAAGTTCTTGCGGATTTAGAAAATGTAAAAATTTATCCCAAACATGATCGAATGCATATTGTCTTGAATGGCGCTTCATTTGAAGAAGTTGATCGCCGCTTAAAGAAAGTATTTGGTATCCAAACTTATTCACCAGTTATAAGAACTGAGAAAACCCTTGAAGCAATCAAAAAGACTGCCCTTGAAATAATGCAGGCAGTTTATAAATCTGGGATGACTTTTAAGGTAAATACTAAAAGAGCGGATCATCGTTTTGAATATGACACCAATCAACTTAACTTAATGGTAGGAGATTATTTATTTGATAACTTACCAAATCCTAAGGTTGAAATGAAACATCCTGATGTTGTATTGCGTTTAGAAGTTCGTCAGGATGCTGTTTATATATCTAATCAATTATTACATGGACCAGGTGGAATGCCAGTAGGTACAGCTGGTAAGGCAGTAATGATGCTTAGTGGGGGAATTGATTCGCCTGTTGCATCATATCTTGCTTTAAAGCGTGGCGTTGATATTGAAATGGTACACTTTTTCAGCCCACCATACACTAGCGATAAAGCCTTAGCAAAAGCTAAAGAATTGACAGGTATTTTAGCAAATTACTGTGGAAAAATTACTTTTATTGCGGTTCCTTTTGCTGAAATTCAAGAAACAATTAAAGAAAAGCTGCCAGAAGGGTATTTGATGACAATTCAACGACGCTTTATGTTGCGTTTAGCTGATATGATTCGAGAAAAGCGCAAAGGGTTAGCAATTTTTAATGGTGAATCAGTTGGACAAGTTGCGTCACAAACTCTAGAATCTATGGCAGCAATAAATAATGTAACAACAACTCCTGTAATTCGTCCTGTTGCAACGATGGATAAGACAGAAATCATTCGTTTGGCAGAAGAAATTGGAACTTTTGATCTTTCAGTAATGCCTTTTGAAGATTGTTGTACTATTTTTGCCCCACCACGTCCAAAAACTAAACCTAAGATTGAAAAAGCAATCGAATATGAAAAACGTTTAGATGTTGAAGGGCTTTTGCAAAGAGCAATGGAAGGTATTGAAATTAGCACAATTAAGCCTAATGAAAAGTTTATTGATGATCAAACAGCAGATCAGGATTTACTTTAATGCGAATTGATAAGTATTTAGCGAATATGAAAGTTGGATCTCGAAAAGAGGTTCATGATTTAATTAAGGCAAAAAAAGTTACTGTAAATGGTCAACTGGTTAAGCAGGCAAAACAACAAGTTGCTGATACAGATATAGTTAAAGTAGCTGATGAAACTATAGCTTATGAACAATTTCATTATTTTATGTTAAATAAGCCAGCGGGAGTAATTACCGCAACCGAGGACCCACAACAAAAGACTGTACTTGATTTAATCGAGCATAAGGATCGCTATCAAGGGTTAAGCCCTGTAGGACGTCTAGATAAAGATACTACAGGGTTATTGTTGCTTACTAATGATGGTCAACTTAACCACAATTTACTTAGTCCCAAAAAACACGTTGCTAAGACTTATTTTGTTGAGTTAGATTATGAGGTATCTGATGAGTTGATTGTCAACTTTGCTAAGGGAGTCACTTTAGCTGATGGTACAAAAGTTAGTCCATCTCAATTAAAGATTGATAAAAGTAATAAAAAGCAAGGCTTTATTACAATTCATGAAGGAAAATTCCACCAAATTAAACGAATGTTTGGTTTGTTTGATTTAGGTGTAGTAAGGCTCAAACGAATAAGTATGGGAAATTTGAGCTTAGATGAAAATTTATTATTAGGGAAGTATCGGAAATTAACTAAAGCAGAGATATCTGCATTAAAAGATAGTTAGTAGTGAATTTTTATGTTATACTTTCTTTTATAAAACAGCATAGCCAAGAGGAGAATCTTCGTTTACAGAGAACAGCCATTAATTCTGAGAGGCCAGAGGATTTCGGGTAGCTTGGTCAGCTGGTAGATTGAAATTAAGTAAGTTTATCCGGATTAGCACCGTTATCGCTTAAAGAGAAGTATGGAAATTTTTTCTATACTTAATATAGGTGGTACCGCGGTCAGTTAATCGTCCTAGACTTTTGTCTAGGACTTTTTTTATGGAGGTAAAAATGACAAATTTAGCGCCAAAATACAACCCTAATGAGGTTGAAGAAGGTAGATATCAAACTTGGCTTGATGAAGATTTATTTAAGCCATCTGGTGATAAAAAAGCTCACCCATATTCTATTGTGATTCCGCCACCAAATGTAACAGGTAAGCTTCATTTGGGGCATGCTTGGGATACATCTATTCAAGATACTTTAATTCGACTCAAGCGGATGCAAGGCTATGATACGCTCTACTTGCCAGGAATGGATCATGCAGGAATTGCAATGCAAGCAAAGGTTGAAGCAAAATTGCGTAAGCAAGGCTTAGACCGTCATCAAATGGGTAGAGAAAAGTTTGTTAAGCAAGTTTGGGACTGGAAAGATGAATATGCAAATATTATCAAGTCTCAATGGGCAAAATTAGGTTTGTCACTTGATTACAGTCGTGAACGTTTCACTTTAGATAAGGGGCTTTCAAAGGCTGTAAGAAAAGTCTTCGTTCAACTTTACAATGAAGGCTTGATTTATCGCGGTCAATATATCATTAACTGGGATCCGAAACTTGAAACTGCTTTAAGTGATATTGAAGTTATTCACCAAGATGATAAGGGAGCCTTTTACCATGTTAAGTATCCATTTGCAGATGGTAGTGGTTTTGTAGAAATTGCAACCACTCGTCCAGAAACTATGTTTGGTGACGTTGCTGTTGCTGTTGCCCCTGGGGATGAAAGATACAAGGACATAGTTGGTAAAGAATTAATCTTGCCACTTGTTGGTCGTCACATTCCAATTATTGAAGATCAACATGTTGATCCAGAATTTGGTACTGGGTTGGTTAAAATTACACCAGCTCATGACCCTAATGACTTCTTAGTGGGTAACCGGCATGACCTTAAACGCATCAATGTTATGAATGCTAATGGTACCATGAATGAAGAATGTGGTAAGTATGCAGGAATGGACCGATTTGATTGCCGTGAAGCATTAGTTAAGGACTTGGAAAAAGAAGGCTACTTAATTAAAGTTGAACCAATCGTTCACTCAGTGGGTCACTCTGAAAGAAGTGGCGTTCAAGTTGAACCACGTCTTTCAACTCAATGGTTTGTTAAAATGAAGCCACTTGCTGAAAAAGCACTTGAAAATCAAAAGACTGCTGGCAAGATTGACTTCGTTCCAGAAAGATTTAGCCAAACTTTTGAACAATGGATGGAAAATGTTCATGACTGGGTAATTTCTCGTCAATTATGGTGGGGGCACCGAATTCCAGCTTGGTACAATAAAGAAACTGGCGAAATGTATGTTGGTGAAGAAGCTCCTAAAGATATTGAAAATTGGCGTCAAGATGAAGATGTGCTTGATACTTGGTTTAGTTCAGCTCTTTGGCCATTTTCAACTTTAGGTTGGCCTGATGAAAACGCAGCAGATTTCAAGCGTTACTTCCCAACTAATGCATTAGTAACTGGTTATGACATCATTTTCTTCTGGGTATCTAGAATGATTTTCCAAAGTTTGCACTTTACTAAGCAAAAGCCATTTGACCATGTTGTGCTTCACGGTTTAATTCGTGATGAACAAGGACGTAAGATGAGTAAGTCTTTGGGTAACGGGATTGACCCAATGGATGTAATTGATAAATATGGTGCTGATGCCTTGCGTTGGTTCTTGCTTAACGGAACAGCACCTGGTCAAGATACTCGTTTCAGCTACACTAAGATGGACTCAGCTTGGAACTTTATCAATAAAATCTGGAATGCTTCAAGATTCGTAATCATGAACTTACCTAGTGATGCTAAGCCTGCTCATATGCCGGATGTTGCCAAATTTGATTTGGCTGATAAGTGGATTTTCGACCGTTTGAACCACACTGTTAAAGAAGTAAACCGCTTATTTGATGAATTCCAATTTGGTGAAGCTGGCAGAGAAATGTACAACTTCATTTGGAATGACTTCTGTGATTGGTACATTGAAATCTCTAAGGTTGCCTTAAATGGTGATGACGAAGATTTAAAGGCTAGAAAGCAAGAAAACTTAATTTGGATTTTAGATCAAATTTTGCGTTTGATGCACCCAATTATGCCATTTGTAACTGAAAAGCTATGGTTATCAATGCCACATGAAGGCAAGAGTATCTCAGTTGCAAGTTATCCTGTAACTCATACTGAATTTGAAAACAATGATGCTGATAACCAAATGAACTTCATGATTGAAGTTATTAAGGCTGTAAGAAATATTCGAATGGAAGTTAATGCACCAATGTCAAGCTCAATTGATATTTTGATTCAACTTGATAAAGCAGAAGATAAGAAGATTTTAGAGGATAATGCAGAATACGTCCAAAACTTCTTACATCCTAAGAATATGGAAGTATCAACTCAAGTTTCAGCTCCAAAATTAGCTAAGACTGCCGTTATTCCAGGAGCTCAAATCTTCGTTCCATTGGCTGATATTGTTGATTTAGATGAAGAATTAGCTAAAATGGAAAAAGAAGCTAAGCGCCTCGAAGGCGAAGTTATGCGTGCAAGCAAGAAACTTTCAAATGAAGGATTTGTCAAGAATGCACCCGAAGCAGTAATTGCTAAGGAAAAGGAAAAACAAGCTGATTATGAAAGTCAACTTGAAGCTGTTAAAGCACGGATGCAAGAATTAAAAGAAAGTCGTTAATGTGAATAAATTTAATACTTTATCTGATTTTTTAAATTATCTCTATGCGTTACCACGTTTGCATAAAAAAAGTGATTTAAGTTATATTAAGCAGGTTTTGGCAGAAATGGATAATCCACAAGATAAGGTGAAGACAGTTCATGTTACAGGCACTAATGGTAAAGGTTCTACGTGCTATTACATTAGTAATTTACTAGAAAAGGCCGGTCAAAAGACTGGCCTTTTTGTCTCACCATATATTCGCGAATTTAATGAACGAATCCAATTAAATAGCCAAAATATTTCAATTGAAGATCTTTTAGTTGGGGCTAATTATATCTATCAAATTTTGCAAAAACTTAAAATTGAGTTAGTAACATTCGAGTATGAGGTCGCTTTAGCGTTTTGGTATTTTGCAAAAAAACGTTGTAATTATGCTGTAATTGAAGTAGGAATCGGCGCCCGTCATGATAAAACAAATGTCATAATTCCTGAAGTAAGTGTTATTACAACAGTTGGTTTGGATCATGAAAAGATTATTGGCCCCACGCTGCAAGATATTGCTTTTGAAAAAGCTGGAATAATAAAAGATAAGCGACCAGTAGTTTTAGGTAATGTACCTGAGAGTATACTTCCCATAATTCAAAAAGAAGCCCAAGTAAAATCAGCTCCAATGTACCAATTGAATAAAGATTTTTCGGTTATGAGTGCAGAAAATAAATTGCTAGTTCACACAAAGATGGGGATATATCAATTTGAATCACGTCCCCTAGTAGAAGGATTTGATATAGCAATAGCTTGTCAGGTCTTGAGCTTACTTAATTTATCAATTTTACCAACTGAAATTGAAAAAATAATTAATTTGACGAAAATTCCGGGGCGCTATCAGATAATTAAAACTAAACCAACAATAATTTTGGATGGAGCTCATAACATGCAAGCAATGAATAATTTGATTGATTTTGTTAATGCTGAGAAAAATAAAGGACAAATTTATGTTTTGATAACTATGATGAAAGATAAAGATTTGTCAGAGGTTTTTACTTTGTTTAATCACAATGAAAAAATAACTCTAACAACAATTGATTATCCACGGGCTGCTAAAAAAGCAGACTTTCCAGCTGAAGTTTTAGAAAAATATAAGTATAGAAAAAATGCCATCCAAGCATATATTGATTTAAAGAAAAATTTGAAAGAAAATGATACTCTTGTTGTAACTGGTTCATTTTATTTAGTTAGTCAGATTTTAAATTTTCAGGAGAAGATAGATGCAAGTTAAAGGATTAGTTGGTAATATTAAGGGTGTGATTTTTGACCTTGATGGATTATTAGTCAATTCAGAAAAATTATATTGGCAAGCTAATATTCAAGCAGCTCAAGAAGCAAAACTTGATATTCCAGAAGATTCATATCTAAAGTTGACAGGTGCAACGGCTAAAGATATGCAGAATTTTTATCATAAATATTTTGCTAGTGAAATAGAACGTGATGCATTTATTAAGCGAACAGATGACTTGGTTTGGCAATGGACAGATGAGGGAAAGTTAAAGTTACAAAAAGGTGTACAGGAAGCTCTAGATGAGTTTAAAAGCAGAGGCTTGCATCTTGCAATTGCATCAAGTAACTATAAAAGGGTAATTGAACACGCTATTACCAAAACGGGCATTAAATCATATTTTGATTTTTATTTATCATATGATGATGTTGAAAAATTTGAATTAGCCCCTAAGCCAGCTGGAGATATTTATGAATTAGCAGCAAAAGAATTAAAGTTGAATAAACAAGAGCTGATAATCTTTGAAGATTCATCAACTGGCATTGCTGCTAGTAAAGATGCTGGCATTCAGGGAATAATGATTCCAGACTTGAAAAGTCCTAGTTTAAAGGATAAGAAGAATGCTAGTTTAATCTGTACAAGCTTTTTGGATTTTTTAGAAAAAATCGCTTAAAATTTTGTATATAAGTAGTGGAAGGAGCGATTTAATGCAGATTGCAGATAAGGACCACTACTTATTAAAAACAGATCAAGAATTATTAAATGAAATTTTTATTTTGCTTGAAGAAGCTGGAATTAAGAGCTTCGCTGAGCTTAATAATGTTTTATTAAATAAAAAGTTAGAAAATTTTGGACAAATTTATGATTATTTGACAAGTTGTCAGATAGATGATGAACTTTTAAGCAGAACGATAACTTTATTAAAAAGATTAAAAGCAGTTAGAACTAGAAAGTTAATTCAATTTGTTTCCAGTCATGAAGTTGGAAAATATTTAATTGACAGATTTTTAGGAGTGGAACAAGAGCAATTAGTTGTTATATATCTTGATAATAAAAATAAGGTTCTAGGAGAGCGTTTGCTTTTTCAAGGAACGGTTAATCGATCTGTTGTTCATCCACGAGACATATTTAGGTGGGCAGTATTTTACAATAGTGTTGGTATCTTAATAGCCCATAATCATCCTAGTGGGGATGCCAACCCTTCACAAAAAGATATTGAATTTACTAAACAAATAAATAAAGCAAGTGATTTGATGGGGATTAATTTTTTAGATCACATTATTGTTGCTGATCGAAGCTATTTAAGCTTTAAAGAGGAGCAATTAATTTAAGGGTTATTAAAATCCCGTTAAATCCGGCCGCTTCCTTGTTTAATATGCTATAATAGTTCAAGATTTATTGAGACCACAATTATTAAGGAGAGATATTCGTGTTTGGATTAGGATCAAAGAATATCGGGATTGACCTTGGTACAGCTAACACATTAGTTTACATGGAAGGTAAAGGTATTGTTTTACGTGAACCTTCTGTTGTTGCCAAGAATACCCAAACTGGTGAAGTTATTTCTGTTGGTTCAGAAGCTAAGGAAATGATTGGTAGAACACCGGGTACTATTAGAGCTATTCGTCCAATGAAGGATGGGGTTATTGCAGATTATGATACAACTGCTGCAATGCTTAAATACTTTATGGAAAAGACAGTAGGTAATTCTAAGCCTGCAGTTATGATTTGTGTTCCATCTGGTGTTACTGAAGTTGAAAAGCGTGCAGTAATTGATGCCGCCCGTGTTGCTGGTGCAAGAGAAGCATATGTAATTGAAGAACCATTTGCAGCAGCTATTGGTGCTGGACTTCCAGTTATGGATCCAACAGGTTCAATGGTTGTTGACATTGGTGGGGGAACTACTGATGTTGCTACTATTTCTTTAGGTGGGATCGTATCAAGTCGTTCAACTCGCCAAGCTGGGGATAAATTCAATAGCTCAATTTCAAGCTATATTCACCAAAAGTTTAATCTCTTAATTGGTGAAAGAACTGCTGAAGATATTAAGATTCAAATTGGCTCTGCTTCTGTTGAAAAGGCAAAGGAAATTGAATCTATGAACATTAGAGGTCGAGATTTAATTACTGGATTACCTAAATCTGTTGATGTTAATGCAGTTGATGTAGCAGAAGCTATTCAAGAAGTAGTTCAAGATATTATTGTTGCAATCAAAGAAACTTTAGAAGAAACTTCTCCTGAAATTGCAGCTGATGTTATTGACCACGGTATTGTTTTAACTGGTGGTGGTGCTTTACTTAAGAACCTTTCAGAAGTTATTTCAGAAGCTACTAAGGTTCCTGTATTTATTGCTCAAGATCCACTTGACTGTGTAGCCATTGGGACTGGTGAATCTTTGAAGAATATTGAAGTAATGCGGAGAGCACATAAATAATGAATCGGCGAAAGCCGGTTTTTATTTTATGAAATTGAAGAAATTAGATTAATGAAGAAGTTTTTACAAAATAAAAAGATACTTGTTAGTTTTTTGACTACTTTGCTAGTTGTTATTATTTTAGGAATTACAGTTAGTTTAAGAAGTAAACGGAATAGTCCACTGTTCTTCCAAAAAATGGGTAATGATATTATTTCAGTTGCTAGTCGAGTAGTTAATTGGCCAGTTTCTTTAGCATCTGATGGCATTAGTAATATCAATAGTATTATTAATATGCAAAAAGAAAATGATCATTTAAAAAGCCAAGTATCTAACTTGGCTCAAACCAAAGCACGAAATTCAAGTTTAGAAGCAGAAAATAAGCAACTTAAATCAGCTCTCAACTTAAAAAATACATTAACAACTTACACTATAGTTAATGCCTCAGTGATTTCACGTTCACCTGATACTTGGTCAGATATTTTAATTATTGATAAAGGTTCAAGTAGTGGTATTAAGAAAAATCAGGCAGTTATGTCTGGTGGTGGTGTAATTGGGAGAATACTCGAGGTTAATTCAGCAACGTCAAAAGTTGAATTGATTACTACCACTGATAAATCAGCCAATAGATTTAGTGTTGAAGCTGATGCTGCTAATGGTAAAAAAGTCCATGGTATTATTACTGTTAATAGTGATGACACAAATTCTTTGTATTTCACGCAAGTTGTTGATAGTAAAAAGCTCAAGAAGGGTGCTAAAGTTTATACTAGTGGCTTAGGTGGGCGTTCTCCAAAGGGGCTATTAGTAGGTACTGTTGCAAAAACTACTAGAGATTCATTTGGATTGTCTGATTTAATTGAAATTAAACCAGCTGGTTCTATTGGAGATGCCTCAGTTGTGTCTGTAGTTGAAAGAAAGGTCTCAGAATAATGAATTCTAGATCTAAGTTATCAAGATGGTATATTGCGATTGCAGAATTTGGTGCGTTAATTATTGATGGTGTTGCTAGTATTTATGCTCATTCGTTATTAGGGCTAAGTGGAGTGAGCGCCAGTTTTTGGTTAGTTGTTATTGCTGTAGCGGCATGTAGCTTAATTGACGAAAATAACAATAATGAAATTATTTTAGCCTTTTTTATAGGATTGATAGCGGATATTTATTATCTAGGCTTTATTGGACCTTATACAGTTGGACTAACATTAGTTTCATGGCTATGTCAAAAGGTTACCCGTATATTACCTGATGTTTTTGTGGTTAGAGTTCCAGTAATTGTTATTTGTTATTTGCTTTTTGATGCATTCTTTTGGTTTATTTTGACAATTGCAAGTACGATTTCTATCTCTTTTTCCCAAGTTCTATGGGGGATGATTGCTAATGCTATTTTAGCTTTGATTTTAGCAAGCTTGAGCTATCCTTTATTTAATCTTTTGGGTCGAGAATATCCTTTTGCAATAAAAATGAATTATTATAAATAAAAAGGTTGTTGCAATTGGCAACAACCTTTTTTATTTAAACTATTAGAAAATATTTAAGCCTTGTAATACAGGAATTAAAATGGCTAAGAGAGTAATCAATGCCATTAATACTGCCATTACAATTGTAAGCTTTTGAAATTTAGACTTCTTTTTACGTGCCATGAAAAATCCTCCTAAGCTTGTATTTTAGCTTAGCTGGAATTGTTTTGCAATTTATTGATAAAATTGAGAGGAAGAATAAAGGAGATTATAAATGTTAATGATTATTTTACTACCAGTTCTCGGCTTCATTACAGCAGCGATTGTTAATGCAGTATTTCCCAAAGCAAAATTTCGCGGATACGATGTATTACCTTTCTTCTTTATTGCTGCTTGTCAAAATATATCAAATTTTTTAAAAAATCCATCTTTTTTGCCATATGGTTTTTTAACTTATTTTGTTTTGGTACTTGTTATTAGTATTAGCAGTGCTATTAAGTTCAAAAATATTGATTCTGGAAAATTAATCCGGAAATTATGGGATTATCTCACAGTTTGTACAATTTTTTGGTACATTGGACTTTTATTCACAATTATTATCTAATTTAGTATAAGAATTTCAAATATAAAAACAAAATCCCCACAATTAATAAAGAAAGTTTAACAGCGCTAAAGGTTGATTTAGCGCTGTTTTTATATTCTAAGAAAATAATTGTTAAAAAAGTTTCACAATTATTTGTAATATTGTGGTAGGAAGTGGGGAATTGTGGTAGATTATTACTTGGAAGGGAGGCTACCGTCATGTTCATGGGTGAATATCATCACAATTTGGATGCGAAAGGACGCTTGATAATTCCTGCCAAATTTCGTAACCAAATGGGTGATAAAATTATCTTCACTCGTGGGATGGAAGGCTGTATTTTTGGTTATTCTGAAGAAGAATGGCAAAAGATTGAAGCTAAATTAGCCAAACTCCCCCTGACTAAACGAAATGTGCGTAAATTTACACGTTTGTTTTATTCTGGGGCAATGGAAAGTGAGTTTGATAAACAGGGTAGAGTTAATTTAACTGCTACCTTGAAAGAACATGCAGAATTGGAAAAAGAATGTGTCATTGTTGGTGTTTCCAACCGTATAGAGATTTGGTCACAAAAACGATGGGATGATTTTACTGATGATGCTGATGAAAACTACGATGACATTGCAGAAGATTTGGATGATATTGAATTATGACAACGAATTTCAAGCACACAAGTGTATTACTCAGGGAAACAATTGATAATTTAAATGTAAAAGATGAAGGCCTATATGTTGATGCGACTTTTGGTGGTGGAGGTCATGCTCGCTATTTATTAAGTAAGCTCAATACAGGTGTTTTGGTTGGATTTGATCAAGATAATTACGCAATTAATGCTGCTAAAGATAATTTCTCTGAATATTTATCTGGTAATCATCAGCCACAGTTAATTATGGTTCATGATAATTTCAGTCATTTAACTGATAATTTAAATAAGCTGGGAATTAAAGATGGCATTGATGGAATTTATTATGATTTAGGAGTTTCTTCTCCACAATTCGATCAACCTGATCGAGGCTTTTCATATAGATTTGATGCTAGATTGGATATGAGAATGAATCAAGAACAAGAGCTTGATGCATATCAAGTGGTAAATTCATATTCTCAATCTCAACTAGCAGATGTTCTTTATCAATATGGTGATGAAAAATTCTCACGGCAAATTGCCCGTAAAATCGTTCAAAGACGACAACAAAAACCAATTGAAACCACATTCGAATTGGTAGAGCTTATTAAAGAAGCTATTCCAGCTGCTAAAAGAAGAACTGGCGGGCATCCTGCTAAAAAGAGTTTTCAAGCAATTCGCGTTGAAGTAAATCATGAATTAGATAGCTTAAAAGCCTCTTTGCAAGAAGCAATTGAACTATTAAGACCTGGTGGACGGATTAGCGTAATTACTTTTCAATCGCATGAAGATAAAATAGTAAAAAAAATATTTAAAGAAAATTCTGAAGTTGATGTACCACGTGGAATTCCAATAATTCCAGATAATTTGAAACCAAAACTTAAACTGGTAAATAGAAAACCTATTCTTGCTACAGCTTCAGAGTTAGCTAACAACAACCGCTCACACAGTGCTAAATTAAGAGTTGCAGAAAAGTTATAAGAGGATAGAAAAATGGCTGATAGTTCCGCAAGAAATCTAAATTATAATTATGAACCTAGTAGAAAAGCAAGAAGTACTTTTGAAACAGAAAGAAGAATGTCTGTTGATCCCAATAAAGTGCCGTTTTCTAGGTCTGAAATTTTTATTTTAATTGCTGGCTCTATTGTTACTATCGCCATGGCTGCCATGCTTGTATTTACTAGTGTTGCAGCAACTAGTGCACAACACCAATTAGCCAATATTCAAACTGAGCTTACAAGTAGTCAAACCGATTCTTCTAATTTAAGACAAGAAATCGGTGAACTTACTTCAAGTTCAAGAATGAATAAAATTGCTAAGCAAGAAGGTCTTAGCTTAATCGAAAGTAATATTAGGACTGTTGATTAATAATGAAGAATTCAAATAATATAAAAACAACAAAAACCAATGTTCACAGTAACCGTTTTCAGGTGGGGAGAGTCCTTCAGGTTATTGTTGCCTTGGTTTTTCTTATTTTTTTAGGACGAACTTTATATATAAGTATTTCAAAAACCGTTGCTGGCGAAAATTTATCTGCTCGAACAGCTGCTTTATATAAGAGAAATCAAGTGCTTAAAGCAACTAGAGGTACGATTTATGACCGCAATGGTTTTACTATTGCAGAAGATTCACATGTTTATACGATTTATGCAATACTTGATCATTCATCAATAAACTATAAGAATAAGCCAGAGTATGTTGTTAATAAAGATAAAACCGCTGAAAAATTAGCTACAGTTTTACCTTTATCTAAAGAACAAATCTTAAAATATTTAAATCCAAAAACTAAGGCATTCCAAGTTCAATTTGGATCTGGTGGTTCTAATTTAACAATTGAGCAAAAACAAAAAATTGAAAAAATGAAGTTGCCAGGGATTAAGTTTATTGAATCACCATCTAGACTATATCCTAATGGTACTTTTGCCTCACATATTGTTGGATTAGCTCAGCCGGTTTACAACAAAAAAACAAAGTCAACTGATTTGGTTGGAACAATGGGACTTGAAGCATATTACAACAAATATCTTGCCGGAAGAGATGGCTATAAAGAAAGTAGCGTTGATGCTTCAGAATATCAACTTCCAAATGGTACCAATGCTTATCAAGCAGCAAAAAATGGTGATGATATTTATTTGACTCTTGATAGTCAATTACAGAATTATTTAGAGAATTTGTTAACGAAAGTTCAAAGTAAGTATCAGCCTAAGGCTTTAACAGCAGTAGTTGAGGATTTACGGACGGGTAAAGTTTTAGCAGCATCACAAAGACCTACGTTTGATGCTCAGACTAAAAAAGGATTAACGGATTCATATACTGATTTGTTAACCCAAGCAACATATGAACCAGGTTCAGTATTCAAAATACTGTCTTTTGCTGCTGCTATCAATTCTGGCCATTATAATCCTAATGAATTATATAAATCAGGATCTCTTACGTTGAATGGCTCAACAATTCATGATTGGAATGTTACTGGATGGGGTTCGATTCCTTTGTATGAAGCCTTCCCTCGTTCAAGTAATGTTGGTTTAAGTATTTTAGAGCAAAAGATGGGAGCTTCTACGTGGAGAAGCTATCTAAATAAATTTGGTATCACAAAAAAAACAGGTATTACTTTGCCAGGTGAGCAAGCAGGTATGATTGCATTTAAGAGTAAATTAGATCAAGCTGTAACTTCATTTGGACAAGGGGTTAATGTGAATGTCTGGCAAATGATGCAAGCTTACAGTATTCTTGCAAATAAGGGTCAGATGGTCAAACCACAACTAGTTGAAAAAATTGTTTCACCAACTGGTAAGGTGGTTCAAAACTATAAAGTACAAAAAGTTGGCAAGAAAGTTGTTTCTGAATCTACCGTTAAGACAGTTTTACAGGGGATGCAAGATGTTGTTAATAAACAATACGGAACAGGGACCGCTTATAAAATTGCTGGAAAAAGCATTGCTGTAAAAACAGGGACGGCTCAAATTGCTGGTTCAAGTGGATATTTAACAGGAAATAATAATTATATTTTCTCTGTGATTGGGGTTACTCCAGCCAATAATCCTCACTATGCAGTTTACTTAACTATGAAACAACCACAAAAGATGACCGATCCAGCTGAAACGATTTTAGCTTCAATTTTTAAGCCAATGATGAATCGACTTATTCTTTCTAGTTCAGTAACTAAAAAAGCTAGTGCAAGCAAAGAAGAAGTGCCAAATGTCGTTGGTAAGTCTGTTTCTAATGCTAAAAATGACATTGAAAAAGTAGCTTTATCAGTTGAAGTGCTTGGCTCAAGTGATGTAGTTACTCAGCAAACACCTGCTACAGGGCAGAAACTTTCAGCTGGAAGCAAAGTATTTGTCTTAACTAGTGGAAAGATTTCATGTGCTGATTTTACAAATTGGACTGTTGAAGAAGTGAAACAATATGCTGCTTTGGCAGGAGTCAGTGTTAAGGTTTCTGGATCAGAGGATGGAAAAGTTAAGTTACAAAGTATTAAAGCAGGAACTACCTTAAAAAACGGACAGGAAATTACAATAAAAACAAAATAGAGATATAGAGGGAGATAATAATGCTATATAGTATCTATGCCTTAGTTATTAGTATGGTTATTACAGCAATATTTTTGCCATGGTTGATTGTCTTTATGCACATGCACCATGAAGGACAACCAATTCGAGAAGAAGGACCGAAAGCCCATTTGAAAAAAGCAGGAACGCCAACAATGGGAGGTACCGTTTTTGTAATAGCTTCTGTTATTGCAACAACTTTAGTTTTAGTTTGGAAGCAGAGCTTTAATAATATAGCAATTATTTTGATAATCGCTTTATTAGGGCATGGATTAATTGGCTTTTTAGATGATGGTTTAAAAATTATTTGGAAAAACAACTTAGGATTAAGAGCGTGGCAAAAGCTACTTTTGCAAATTTTTATTGCTATTGTTTTAGTTTTAATTGCTAGTTTTGATCGTTTTGCATTCGCTTTACGCATGCCTTGGGGCGGAGCGCTAACTGGACCGGTAATTTTTGTGCTATTTACTATTTTTTGGTTAGTCGGATTTTCTAATGCTGTGAATTTATCAGATGGTTTAGATGGTTTAGCTAGTGGTTTATCTATTGTCAGTTTTGCTACATATGCATACTTGGCCTTTAAGCAAGAAAATTTGGCAATTTTGGTTTTTTGTATGAGTGTAATTGGTGGATTAATAATCTTCTTAATCTTCAATCATAAACCTGCTAAAATTTTTATGGGTGATGCTGGGTCCCTTGCTTTAGGTGGCTCTCTTGCTGCAATTGCAATTTTATTAAATAGACCATGGTCTTTACTTTTAGTGGGACTTGTATTCGTTTGTGAAACTGCAAGTGTTATGATACAAGTAACTAGTTTCAAGTTAACCCATAAAAGAGTTTTTAAGATGACGCCAATTCACCACCACTTTGAACTTTCAGGTTGGAGCGAATGGAAAGTTGACATTGTCTTTTGGCTAGTTCAATTGATTTTTAGTATTTTATATTTAATTATCTGGGGATAAAAGACATGAAGGACATTAAGACATATCAAGGTAAAAACGTTTTAGTTTTAGGTTTGGGTAAGAGTGGATTTGCAGTTAGTGAATTACTTTTAAAATTAGGTGCCAAAATCACTTTAAATGATAAGCAAGATTTAACTGATAATGAACATGCACAAAAATTAGAAAAAATGGGAGTTCGAGTAATTGGTGGTCATCACCCGGTTGACTTGCTTGAAGAAGAACATTTTGATTTCTTTGTTAAAAATCCAGGGATTCCTTACGAAAATCCAATGGTTCAAAAAGCGTCTGAATTAAAAATCCCAATTATTACAGAACCTGAAATTGCTTTAAGTGCAAGTGAAGCTCCTTTTGTTTGTGTAACTGGTTCAAATGGTAAAACAACAACAGTTATGCTAACTAGTGAAATTATTGACCATCATTTAGCAAAAAGTGGTCATCATGCTTATGCTGTTGGTAATATCGGAGTTCCGATTAGTGAAGTGGTTCAAAAAGCAACCAAAGATGATGTCTTAGTTGTCGAAATATCAAGTTTCCAATTACTTGGTGTAACAGATATAAAACCAAAGGTTGCAGCAATTGTTGATATCTATCCGACCCATCTTGATTATCATAAGACAATGGAAAATTACATTGCGGCTAAATTAAATGTAACTCGGTTCCAAACATGTGATGAATACTTTATTGCAAACTTTGATCAAAAAGAAATTTTATCTAAAGAAGAAGCTACTACTAAGGCTAAAATCCAAACTTTTAGTATGAACGATCATTCAGCTAGTTACTTTGTTGGTGATGAATATTTGGAATCACAATCAGAAAAAATTATGAAAATTTCTGATATTAAATTGCCAGGCAGACACAATTTACAAAATAGTATGGTTGCGATTGCAATTAGTAAATTAATGGGAGCAGAAAATTCTGATATCCAAGCTGTTTTATCTACGTTTGCTGGAGCAAGACATAGATTACAATATGTGACGACTATCAATGACGTGAAAGTATATAATGACTCTAAGTCAACTAATATTGAAGCTGCTACAGTTGCAATAAAAGCATTTTCTGAACCAGAGGTGCTAATTGGTGGTGGATTAGATCGTGGATTTACTTTTGATTCTCTAGTTCCTCTATTGAAAAAGCATGTTAAAGCTGTTGTTTTATATGGTGAAACGCGTTATCTTTTAGCTGACGCAGCTAGAAAAGCAGGTATTAAAGAAATAAAAATTGTGAATACTTTGAAAGAAGCAGTACCAGTAGCATATGAATTAACTAAACCTGGTGATGTATTATTGCTTTCTCCAGCTTGTGCATCTTGGGATCAATTTAAGACATTTGAACAACGTGGAGACTATTTCATGGAATACATAAAGGAATTGAATTAAAAATGAGAGTTATATTTACAGGTGGTGGCACAGGTGGCCATATTTATCCAATTTTAGCAATTATTGAACGTCTAAAAGAAACTGGAATTTCAAATGATGATGAGATTTTGTTTGTGGGAACAGAAAGAGGATTAGAATCCAAGATTGTTCCTCGCGCTGGGATTAATTTTAAGACAATTGAAATTCAAGGTTTTAGTCGAAAAAATCTAATTAAAAATATAGAAACTATCAAGCTTTTTATGAAGGCAACTAAAAAGGCTAGAAAAATAATTTCTGAATTTAAACCAGATGTTGTTTTAGGTACAGGTGGCTATGTTTCAGGTGCAATTGTTTATGAAGCGGCTAAAATGGGGATTCCTACATTAATTCATGAATCAAATTCAGTTGTTGGCTTAGCAAATAAGTTTTTAGGACATTATGTAGATAAGATTTGTTATACTTTTGATGATGCAGCAAAGCAATTTAGTGAAAAGAAGAAATTAATTCAGACAGGGAATCCACGTTCACAACAAGTCTTGAATTTAAATCTTGAAAAAATTGATTTAGCTCAAAAGTGGTCTTTGAATCCACAAATGCCAACAGTGTTAGTTTTTGGTGGTTCAAGAGGAGCATTAGCAATCAATCGAGCAATGGAATCAGCACTTTCTGAACTTTCTAAAAAACCTTATCAAGTTATTTGGGCAACTGGCCAATATTATTATGGTTCAGTAAAAGAAAAATTAGCCGGTAAAGATATTCCTAAAAATTTAAGAATCGTACCTTACATTGATAATATGCCAGCTTTATTACCACAAATGTCTTGCGTTGTTTCAAGATCTGGAGCCACAAGTTTAGCTGAGTTTACTGCGTTAGGTGTTCCAGTGGTTTTGATACCGAGTCCTAATGTAACTCATAATCATCAAATGAAAAATGCTTTAGATATGGAGAAGGCTGGGGCCGCTTTAGTAATTCCTGAAAATGATTTGAATCCAAATAATTTTGTCTCTTCAATTGATCATATTTTACTTGATTCAGAATATGCTTCTAAAATGAGTAAAGCTTCTAAGAAATTAGGAGTTCCTGATTCAGCAGATCAAATAATTACAGTTATGAAGGCACTACAGGCAAACAAATAAAAAACTTCTTTAAGATTTGGAGGAGAACAGATGACTAATAGGAGAATTACTAAAAAAGATCCCAAAAAGGATTTGGATAATTTCCTTGATTATAAGAAAAATAAAAATAATATTACTAATCGAACTAATCAAAAAGCATCTGATTCACTGACTAATCTTAATAATGAGCGAAAACAAGCTCTAAGAAGACGCTTAGGTGCAATAATAATTATTTCAATTCTTGCAATTCTGGGATTAGGAATTTATGTATCTTCTTATACAAGATTGCAAAAAATAATTGTCGTTGGAGCCCCAGAATTGGATGCGACAGAGGTTATTAAAAAATCAGGTATTAAAGCTGAGGACCAATTAATTGATTATTGGCTTGGTAAAAACACATACGAAAGCAAACTTAAAAAATATTATCCAGAAATTAAATCTGCTAAATTAAAATTAGCGGGTCTAAATCAAATCAAGTTAGATTTGCAAGAATATAGTACTTTAGCTTATGTAAATCAAAATGGTAGATATTATAAAATTTTGAATAATAAAAAAATAGCTCGACAAAGTTTAACAGAGAGTCAGCTTAACAAGTCATTGCCAATATTTGTTGGTTATACAAGCAAATCTGGATTGTTTACTGACTTAAAAGCGTTAAAAGCTATTCCAACTAAGTTAAGAAACCAAATTAGTTTAATTAATGGAAAAAGCACACGTAAAAGTGAAATAGTGTTGCTAATGAAAGATGGCAATATTATTATTGGAAATACAGATACTATTGCTCAAAAAATCACGTATTATCCACAGATAAAAAGCAATTTAAGTAGTAAAAGTATTATTGATTTAGAAATTGGGGCCTTTTCACGTCCTTTAACTGATAGTGAAAAGAAAAATTTAGGTTTTTAATAAGCGTTTACATAATCTTATGTAAAACTTCACAAAGTTTATGGTATATTTGTAATAAGAAGGATTCATGGGGGCGTTATTGTGAGTAATTCAAGCTTAATCGTTGGCTTGGATATCGGTACGGATTCTGTAAAAGCAGTTGTTGCCGATGCTTCAGTCAATGAAATTCAAGTTATTGGTGCAGTCAAAGAAAAAAATAAAGGTATGCGCCAAGGAAAAATTGTTGATATTGATCAAACAGCTAATGCGATTTCCTCAGCATTGAAGAACGTTGAGCAAAAAACAAATTCCAAAATTTATCGAGTGGTAACAGGAATTCCAGTAGGTATGCTTCAATTGGAAACTTCAACTGGATTAATTAATATTGGTGAAGATGGCCGAGAAGTTAGTGATCAAGACGTAAAACGGGTTTTAGAACTTGCAATTAAACAAGCGGTAAAATCAGGTCGTGAAGCAATTGCCTTCTTACCTAGCAGATTCTTGTTAGATGGAAAAACCGATGTTGATGATCCTCGTAAGATGATTGCACATTCTTTAGAAGTACATGGAATATTGCTTACTGCTCCAACAGGTGATTTACATAATATCAAAAAAGCAATTGAACGAGCAGGATATCAAAATAATTTCTTTATTCCAACACCGTTAGCAATTGCAAGTGTTGCTCTTGATGAGGGAGAAAGAACCTTTGGTTCAGTTATTTTGGATTTAGGTGGTGGAACAACAACTGCTACTGTAATTCATGAAAATAAAATTAAGTATGCCACAATTGACTTGGAAGGTGGAGAAGATGTAACCAAGGACATTTCTGTAGTTCTGGGGACTTCCAAAAAAGACGCTGAGCAAATAAAGCTCGATTATGGTTCAGCTGATCCTGAATTGACATCTTCTGAAGATAAATTTTCTGTTAAAACAGTTGGTAAAAGTGAACAAGAAACTGTTGATGAAAATTATTTGAGTCAAATTATAGCTGCTAGAATGGATCAAATATTGGGTAGAATTGGTAAAGGATTAGCTTCTCATGATGCATTTAAATTACCTGGTGGGGTGGTAATTACAGGTGGCATGACTTTGTTGCAAGGATTGCAATCTGCTGTTGAAAAGCATTTTGAAGTTAAAACACGTGTTTATCAACCTGATGAGATGGGATTAAGAAATCCTGCATATGCAGCTGCATATGGTGTAGTTAACTATGTTTATAACTTAAATGATATTGATTTGCTTGTTAATGGTGTAATTTATGGGACTTCTGCATCCCATGAAAATCCATTAGCTGAATTTAGTGAAAATAGTATCAATATTTTTAAAAGACATGCAGAAGTTAGTGAAAATAACACAAAAGAAGCTTATAATGATACTATAGCGCCACGCGTAGATCGTGAAAAAGATGGTGCAAATAAGTCAGAAAATAGTAAAAAGGGTATCAGAGGATTCTTTAAGAATTTCTTTGATTAAAGGTGGTTTAGTAAATGGATTTCCAATTCGATCAAGACGACAACAAGAATGCTGTCATCAAAGTTATTGGTGTCGGCGGTGCAGGTGGTAACGCTGTAAACCGCATGATTGATGAAGGAGTACAAGGTGTTTCTTTCATCGTTGCTAATACTGATGTTCAAGCGTTAAATAGTAATAAAGCAGAAAATAAGATTCAACTTGGACCTAAGCTTACTAGAGGTTTAGGTGCAGGGTCACATCCAGAAGTTGGACAAAAAGCTGCTGAAGAAAGTGAACAAACAATTGAAGAAGCATTAAAAGGTGCTGATATGATTTTCATCACTGCAGGTATGGGTGGTGGAACAGGTACAGGCGCAGCTCCTGTAATTGCTAAAGTCGCTCGAGAAACTGGTGCACTTACCGTTGGGGTCGTAACGCGTCCGTTTACGTTTGAAGGACCTAAGCGTTCCAAAAATGCTGCTGCTGGTATTGCTCAATTGAAGCAATATGTTGATACTTTAGTTATCATTGCCAACAACCGTCTATTAGAAATGGTTGATAAGAAGACACCTATGATGGATGCCTTTAAAGAAGCAGATAATGTTTTGCGTCAAGGGGTACAAGGTATCTCAGATTTGATTACTTCAACTGATTACGTTAATCTTGACTTTGCTGATATTAAGACTGTCATGGAAAACCAAGGTTCTGCTTTAATGGGAATTGGTAGAGCAAGCGGTGAAAATAGAACTGTTGAAGCAACAAAGCTTGCCATTTCTTCACCATTGCTTGAAGTTTCAATTGATGGTGCTAAGCAAGTTCTTTTGAATATTACAGGTGGTCCTGATTTAACTTTATTTGAAGCACAAGATGCTTCAGAAATTGTATCTAAAGCTGCAGGAGATGATGTAGATATTATCTTTGGTACTTCAATCAATGCTAATTTAGGGGATGAAGTTGTAGTTACTGTTATTGCAACTGGTATTGATTCAAAGGCCGAAGAAGAAGCTTCAAAGCAATTGCCAGGCCATCATCGGACAGTAAGTCGACCAAGTGTTGACATTAAACCTGAAATTGAAGTAAATCAAGCTCCACAACCTCAAAATGTAGAAACAAGTGACACAGTTAAGGCAGAACCTTCACAAGTTGCTGAAACGCTTTCTGAAAAGCCACAAGTAGCTGAAGAATCACATCAAAAAGAATCAATGGTAAATCCAATTGATGTGTGGAATTTAGATGATAATAACAATCGCCGGGAAGTTAAAAATCAAGGTGTAGTAAATAAAAAGCAAGATACTTTTGACACATTTAATAATGACGATCAAGATAGTATCTCGCAAATTGAGACAAGTGCTGACAATGGTGATAATAGTAGTGACATTCCATTCTTTAGACACCGTAATCAGCAATAATGAAAGGTGATAATTATGGCTGCATTAGAGAAAATTAGTAGTTTTTTCGGTATCAGTGATAGTAGTGCTGAAGATGAATATGCTCCAGAAGCAACTTCTGCTTCATCACAATTGAATGAAGTAGAAGTTCCAACTGAAATCGCTGATCATTTAAATAATAAGGGGAGAAATAACGTGGTTTCTATAAAATCTGGTAGTGTACCACAAAGCAAAATTGTTTTATATGAACCACGCGTATATTCAGATGCTAAAGAAGTAGCTCAAAACTTACTTAGTAATAAGGCAGTTATCATCAATTTTAGTCGAATGGATGATGACTCAGCACGTAGAATTGTCGATTTTATTACTGGTACTGTTTATGCTCTAAACGGTGAAATTCAAAGAGTTGGCGATAAAATTTTCTTAGCAACTCCTCCTAAATTTGAAACTGATGGTAAGATTACCGAATTAGTTGAAAAAAAGGATAAGTTGAGTTAATGATTAATTTTTTGCTAAGTACTATAAGTGTAATTAATTGGCTTTTATATATCTATACAATCTTAATTGTTTTAAATGCAATTACTAGTTGGTTGCCCTTTCTATATAATTCAGTAGTTGGTCGATATCTAAATAAAATTGTTGAACCTTATGTTGGATTATTCAGGATTGGTTTTTTAAAGACAATTGCGATTAAAGCCGGTGTAGATGTTTCACCTGTGTTAGCAATTTTTGTTATTTATATCATTCAAAATTTGCTTACTCAGTTAGCATTTAAATTGATTTAAAAAATAGTGATGTAAATCACTATTTTTTATTTATATATGAATAATGAATGAAAATATTTTATTAAGCGAAAAAATAAAAAAGCGTGCTCAGTTTTTACGCTCTCAAAGTGATAATGACGATATTTCTCAGTTATCAGGTTATTTAATCCAGGTTTGCTATGGAAAAGAGGAAATATTAACTAATTTCTTGGATCCAGGAGCTAGAGCGAATTTAAAAGAACTTGCGCAAGATGATTTTTATGTTCAAGAATTTGGCGGATATGATAGAGCAGAAAAATGTCGAGCAATTATTCGTAATGATTGGGAATATCAGGATGTTAGAAATTTTCAACTGAAATTAATCAATATAACTTATAATCATAAATTTGCTACCATTACTCATAGTCAAATTTTGGGTACATTGGTAGGTTCAGGACTTAATTTGTCAAGTTTAGGGGATATCATTACTGATGGAAAAGGCAAATGGCAGTTTTTTGTTTCAGAAGCGATGGCTGATTTTGTTTGTCAAGAGATAAAAAGGATAGGCAAAGTTGCGGTTAGCTTAAATGAGGTTTCATTAAAGCAAATTGTCAATATTGAAGATGATATTCAAAATACTAAAATCATTGTTAATTCTTTGCGAATAGATGCAATATTAGCTGCACTGACAAAGTCTAGTAGAAATATTGTCAAACAATTGATAGAAAAGGAAAATATCAAATTAAATTGGCATAAAATTGATAATTCTAATATAATAATCTCAGTGAATGATGTGCTAAGTGTACGTCATTATGGGAGAATAGAAATCTCAAATATAACAAATACCCGGAAAGGGAAGTATCGTTTGGAGGCAAACTTGTGGCTCAGCAAGAAGAAAAGATTGTACTAACACCAATGGATATTCATAACAAAGAGTTCACTCCACGTGGACATAAGGGTTATGACAGATATGAAGTGGATAGTTTTTTAGATCAAATTGTTGATGATTATGGTGATTGCCTAGATAACAATGTTGATTTAAAAAATGAAAATGTGGCTTTAAAAAATAAAATTAAAGAATTAGAGTCTGAAGTAGATAGACTAGATGAGCTTAGAAAGACAATCAATGATGAAGTTTTGAAGGCACAAAAAGATGCTAGTGAATTAAGACAAAAAGCACAAGAAGATGCTAAAAAGATTGTTGAAGATGCTAAAAATCAAGCAGCTTCTGAAAATCAAAGCTTAGTTTATCAAAATGATACTTTAAAAAATGATTATCAAAGATTAAAAACACAAGTTGCAGATTTTAGATATAAGATTCGTGCAAAACTTCAGAAACAAATTGATTCATTAGATGATAATACTTGGCAATATTATCTTGATGCTGCTACAAATGTAGAAAGAATTTATCCATCGGATGGTGGAGAACCAATTCCTACTGCTTCACTTCCTACAGTTGACAATAAGGGCCAATCTGGCGTAAACTTGGAACATGACAAAGATGCTGATAAAGTGCCTTTATCAACAAGTCAGCCAGAGAATGATCAAGAAAATACAAATGATTCAGATGTAACAATTGTTTTTCCTGATGATTATAAAGATCATAATTAATTTTTTAAACTTAATAGTAAGACAAAGAAAGAATCAGCGAGTTAGTGATGGTGCGAGACTAACATAATTTTTTGGAGTCGATCAGCTATTATTTTAGTTTAACGTTATGCGCGATAAGCATGTTAAGTGGGGCTGTGTAGGTCCAACTTAGGTGGTACCACGGTTAATCTCGTCCTAAGACTAGGGCGAGATTTTTTATTTAGAAAGGAACAAAGTATGAGAATCAAAGATACTCTTAATTTAGGTAAAACTAAATTCCCAATGCGTGGTAATTTGCCAAATAGAGAAGGTGAATGGCAAAAAGCATGGGAAGAAAACAAGTTATATGAACAAAGATTGAAACTTAACGAAGGTAAACCTCGTTTTGACTTACATGATGGTCCTCCATTTGCTAATGGTAATATTCATATGGGTCACTCTTTAAATAAGATTTCTAAGGATATCATTGTTCGTTATAAGAATATGTCTGGCTTTTATGCGCCATTTGTTCCTGGATGGGATACACATGGTCTTCCAATTGAACAACAACTTGCTAAGCAAGGTGTTGATCGTAAGACAATGGACCGTGCTGAATATCGTGAGCTTTGTCGTAAATATGCGATGGAGCAAATTGACAAGCAAAGAACTGACTTTAAACGACTTGGTGTGATGGCTGATTGGAATCATCCTTACATCACTTTACAACCTAAATTTGAAGCTGAAGAAATTAGAGTCTTCGGTAAAATGTTTGAAAAAGGTTATATTTATAAAGGGTTGAAGCCAGTTTATTGGTCACCATCTAGTGAATCAACTTTGGCAGAAGCAGAAGTTGAATACCATGATGTGAAATCTCCCGCTATTTACGTCGCTTTCCAAGTAGAAGATGGTAAGGGAATTTTAGATAATGACACTTATATGGTTATCTGGACAACTACTCCTTGGACTATTCCAGTTAACGTTGGTATTACTGTTAACCCTAAATTTGAATATTCATTAATTAAGGTTGCTGGTGAAGAACGTAAATTTGTTATCGGAACTAGTCAATTAGAAAAAGTGGCCGAAGATCTTGATTGGCAAGATTATGAAGTTGTTGATACATTTAAGGGTACTGACTTTGATCGGATGACCGTTAAACATCCATTATATGACAAAACTAGTTTGGTAATGAATGATACTTATGTAACTGCTGAAGATGGTACTGGTTTAGTTCACAATGCAACTGGTTTTGGTGAAGATGACTACAATGTTGGTAAAAAATATGGCCTTCCTGTTTATTCACCAATGGATGACCAAGGTCGTTATACTAAAGACATTCCAGATCCTAACTTGGTTGGTGTTTTCTATGATGATGCTAACAAGATGGTTACTAAGCAATTAGAAGAAAAGAGAGCTTTGCTTAAATTAAGCTTCTTTACTCACTCATATCCACATGACTGGAGAACTAAGAAGCCGGTTATTTATCGTGCAACTACTCAATGGTTTGCTTCAGTTGATGCGTTCAGAGATCAAATTTTAGCTGAAATTGAAAAGACTAACTTTACACCTAGTTGGGGTAAAACTAGACTTTACAACATGATTAAAGATCGTGGTGATTGGGTAATCTCTCGTCAAAGAGCGTGGGGTGTTCCACTTCCAATCTTCTACGCAGAAGATGGCACTCCAATCGTTTCTAAAGAAACAATTGAACACATTGCTCAGATTTTTGAAAAAGAAGGGTCAAATGCTTGGTATACTCACACTGCTGAAGAATTACTTCCTGCAGGCTTTAAGTCAGAACATTCACCAAATGGTAAGTTCAAAAAAGAAACTGATATTTTGGATGTTTGGTTTGACTCTGGTTCTTCTCACCAAGGGGTTCTTGCAGCAAGACCTGAACTTCATTATCCAGCTGATCTTTACCTTGAAGGTAGTGACCAATATCGTGGTTGGTTTAATTCAAGTCTGATTACTTCTGTTGCAGTTAGTGGCCATGCTCCATACAAGTCAATTCTCTCACAAGGTTTTGTACTTGATGATAAAGGACACAAGATGAGTAAGTCACTTGGTAATGTAATCTCACCTAATGATGTTGTTAAGCAAATGGGGGCAGAAATTATCCGCTTATGGGTTGCTTCAGCAGATACTACATCAGATGTTGCTGTTTCAAAAGGAATTTTGCAACAAAATGCGGAAAGTTACCGAAAGATTCGAAATACTTTACGCTACATGTTAGCAAATACTAGTGACTTTGATCCTAAGGCTAATCGTGTTGCATATAAAGATTTACGTTCTATTGATCAATATATGGAAGTTCTTCTTAATAAATTAGTGAAGGACTGTTTAGCAGCATATAATAAATTTGACTTTACTAATGTTTATAAAATGGTATTTAAGTTTATCTCAAATGAACTTTCAGCATTTTACTTGGACTTTGCAAAAGATGTATTATACATTGAAGGTGAAGATTCACTTCCAAGACGTGCAATGCAAACAGTAATTTATGATGCATTAGTAAAGATTACCAAGGTAATGACCCCAATTTTGCCACATACTATGGAAGAAGCATGGAGTTATCTAAAAGAAGACCGAGAATATGTACAATTGAGTGATATGCCACAAGTCGAAAGTTTTGACAATGAAGCAGAATTATTGCAAAATTGGTCTGAATTTATGAAATTTAGAGATGACGTCTTAAAGGCACTTGAAGAAGCAAGAAATGCCAAATTAATTGGTAAGTCATTTGAAGCTTGTGTTGATGTTTATCCAACTGAACATACTAAGGCAATGTTCAATAAATTGAATGCTGATATGCGACAAATTTTAATTGTTTCAAAGCTTAACGTATTAGATAGTGAAGCTCCAGATAATGCTGAAGAATTTGAAACTGCTAAGTTGGTTGTTAAGCATGCAGAAGGTACAGTCTGTGATCGTTGTCGAATGACAAGAACTGATGTAGGTAATAATGCCAACTTACCAAAGCTTTGTGGTCGTTGTGCAGAAATTGTTGAAGAAAACTTTGCTGATGCAGTAAAGGAAGGATTTGAAGATTAATGCGTACAGGAACTGTTAAACAATTCGATTCTGCTGCCGGTTTTGGTTTTATTGATGATGATTTAACTAAGGCTTCTTATTTTGTTTTTTATACTGCAATAAAAGAAGCTGGATACAAAAGTTTAGAAATCGGACAGCGTGTACGTTATCAACTTGCACAAGGTAAAAAAGGTCTTCAATGCATTAATGTTTACATTGATAATGGTGAAGGAGGATACTAATGGACTTACGTGAACAAGAAATCGCCTCAGAACAGATTTTTAAAGGCCAAATTGTCGATTTATCTGTTAGAACAATTACTTTACCAAATGGAAAAACTGCTACTAGAGAAATTGTTAAACATCGTCCTGCAGCTGCAGCTATGGCTATAAATTCTGAAAACAAGATGTTATTAGTTGAACAATGGCGTGAGCCGATAAAAGATTTGACTTTAGAAATTCCAGCTGGCTTAATCGATGAAACTGATGCATCACCACTTGATGCAATGAAAAGAGAACTCAATGAAGAAGGCGGATTGAAGGCAGAATACTGGGAAAAAGTTTCAGAATTTTATTCTTCAGTTGGCTTTTGTGATGAGAAAATGTATCTCTTTTATTGTGATACTTTAACTAGATTGGAAGATAAGCGTAACTTGGACGAAGATGAGTTTTTAACTACTCATTGGTATAGTTTAAGTGAATTAAAGCAACTTCTTTCCGAAGGCAAAATTGTGGATGCCAAGACTATTTATGCCATTACAGTCTGGGAAAATATGATTTTATCAGGTTCAAAAGAAAACAATGACTGAAAAAAGAGCAGATTATCAACGCAAACATAATAAATCTAAATCTTTTTCTTTGTTGACAGATTTTTTTAGAAAAGATAAGAAATCTCAAGAATTCAACAAAGAAGATTATGAAGCTGGGATAAATCAAGATGTAAATAGCCCAGAGTATCAAAGAAATCCTGAATTAACTCGTGAGGAAAAAATTGATCGATTAAAAAAGCGATTGAATATTGCAATCGGGATTGTTTTAGGATTGTTAGTTTTAGTCTTTGTGGCACTATTTAAGTTATAAATAAGGAGTCAATATGAAAATCGCTTTGATAGTTCCGATGCCTGAAGAGGCGGAATTTTATTATCAGCATTTTCATGACAGAGAGGTAAAAATGTTCGGATGTACAAAGTTCGAACATTTTTCTGTTAATGAAAATGAAATTTATTTAGGACTTTCTGGAATTGGGAAAGTTAATGCTGCTATGAACCTTAGCAATTTATTGGCTAGGGTTGATATTGATTTAATCATCATGACTGGTTCAGCTGGTTCTTTAAAACCTGAAATTAAGAAAAAAGATGTAATTGTGGTCAATAGTTTTGCTTATCATGACGCTCATAATACTGCGGCTGGTGATTATGTAGAAGGTCAAATTCCGCGCGAACCAGCAAGATTTGATTTACAAAGTACTGAACGAGCTCAATTTATTGATTTCTTGAAGACTAGAGGGTTTAATTTTAAAGAAGGATTAGTTGTTACTGGTGATTCATTTATTGCCTCAGAAGCAGCTAAAACTGTCATTAAAGCTAATTTTCCTGAAGCTGTTGGAGTTGAAATGGAAGGAGCAAGTTTTGCCCAAGTGGCATACCATTTCAATAAGCCATTGATTGCTTTGCGAGCAATTAGCGATAATGGAGATGAAGATGCTAATGAAAGCTTTGAGGAATTTGTTAAGGAAGCTGGACAAAAAGCAGCTGATTTAATTATTTCATATTTAAAGCGATAAAGATTAAAGGTGAGAATTGTGGATAGAAAGTTAGTTTATTTAGACAATGCAGCAACTACTCCAGTCTCAGAGGCTGTGGTAGCTGAAATGACTAAGCAATTAGCCGAAAATTTTGGTAATCCTTCCAGCACACACGCTTTTGGCCGAAAGGCGCTTGAAGTGGTTGATCAAGCTCGGCATCGAATTGCCAAATTCATTAATGCAAGAAATGACGATGAAATTATTTTTACTTCAGGTGGTAGCGAATCAAACAATACAGTTTTACGCGGAATTGCTAAAGAACATAACTATGATTGTCAAATAATAACTACAGCAATTGAACACCCTTCAATTTTAAATACAGCTAAAGAATTACAGGCTGAAGGAGTTGAGGTGATTTATCTTCCAGTTGATGAAAGTGGACATATTAGTCTAGCTGATTTGAAAGCTGCCTTAAGTGCCAAAACTGCCTTAGTATCGACGATGGCAGTTAATAATGAAGTTGGAACGATTAATGATTTAGCCCAAATCGGGCAAATCGTTCATGAATATAATCCTAAAATCTGTTTCCATGTTGATGCAGTTCAAGGTTTGGGTAATATTGAGCTTGATGTACAAGCAATGCAAATTGATTTTATGTCAACTAGTGCTCATAAGATTAATGGACCAAAGTATATTGGCTTCTTGTATGAAAGAACAGGATTAAGTTTACCAAGTTTGATTACCGGTGGAGAACAAGAAAAAAAGCGACGAGCTGGAACTACTGATGCACCAAGCATTGCTGGTTTTGGTGAAGCGATTAAGCTTTTACAAGCTGTTGATCGGGTAGCAGAACAGACACGTTATCAAGAGTTCCAACAAATTGTGCTCGATGCATTAGATGCAAACCATATTAAATATGAAATCAATGGCAGTTTAACTGGTTTGGTTTCGCATCATACTTTGAACTTGCACCTAATTGGCATTGGAACTTATGTTATGCTGACAAACCTAGATTTGGCAGGCTTTGCTGTTTCAGGTGGATCAGCATGTACTGCCGGCTCACTCACACCTTCTCATGTTTTAACTGCAATGTATGGAGCAGATTCGCCAAGAATCGAAGAATCGATTAGAATAAGTTTTGGTAGATTAACAAAAAAAGCAGAAGTAGAAGCATTTGCCCAAGCTTTAGTTAAGATGGCTCTGCGTCTACAAAAAGTATAAACTTGCTTTATTTGAGTAAGTAACTTATAATTTGTAAGTGAGGTTTTAACGATGGCAAATACCGTAATTATTAATGGTGATACAAGAAAGTTCACAATCAATGAAAATGTTAAGCGTTATTCTTTGATTGATGTAGGCTTTGTTAAGTCACCAAAGGGTAATTTTATTTATGAACACCCTTTATATAATGAATCACCTTATAATGCTCCAACCAAGTTGAAGATGACTATTAATCAAGACTTGGATCATTTAACAATGGTGATTACTGATAAAAATGGTTTGCAAAAGGTAAATATTTTCAAAAATCAACAGTTAAAGCCAACGGTTGAATTACTCAATTTTATTTTGAAAGATTTGATTGAGCGCGAGATTATTAAGCCACTATAAAGGATGGGATTTAATGGTTGACAATAGCAAGATTAGAGTTGTAGTTGGGATGAGTGGAGGCGTTGATTCAAGCGTATCTGCACTTTTACTCAAGGAAGCAGGCTATGATGTTGTGGGTGTCTTCATGAAAAATTGGGATGACACTGATGACGCTGGCGTTTGTACCGCTACTGAAGACTATGAAGATGTAAAAAGAGTAGCTGACAAAATTGGAATTCCTTATTACTCAATTAACTTTGAAAAAGAGTATTGGCAACGGGTTTTTGAATATTTCTTAAGTGAATATAAGAAGGGACGGACTCCAAACCCAGATATTATGTGTAATACTGAGATTAAGTTCAAGTCCTTTCTAGAATTTGCGATGAGTCTTGATGCTGATTATATTGCCATGGGACATTATGCTAAGACCGTTAAAGATAAAAATGGTGTTACTCACATGATGCTACCAAAAGATGGTAATAAGGATCAAACTTACTTCTTAAGTCAATTGAGCCAAGAACAAATTAAGCATGTTATTTTCCCATTAGCAAATTTGACTAAGCCACAAGTGCGTGAAATTGCAGAAAGAGCTGGTTTGGCAACCGCTAAGAAGAAGGATTCTACTGGAATTTGTTTTATTGGGGAAAGAAACTTTAAGAAGTTTTTGAGTGAATTTTTACCAGCAAAGCCAGGGAAAATGGTAACTCCTGATGGCAATGTGGTTGGTAATCATTCAGGCCTTATGTACTATACTATTGGCCAACGTCAAGGCTTAGGGTTAGGTTCAACTAAAGAATCAACAGCACCTTGGTTTGTTGTAGGTAAGGATCTTAAGAAAAATGAACTAATTGTTGAACAAGGTTATGATAGTCCACGTCTTTACGCTACTAGTTTAAAGGCTAGTGGGATGTCATTTTACACCGGTAATCCTGACCATGATGTTGAGTTTGATTGCACGGCTAAGTTTCGCTATCGTCAAGCGGATGTTGCAGTTCATGTAAAGTATCATGCTGCTGACAAGACTTGTGATGTATACTTTGATGAGCCAGCTCGTGCGGTTACTCCAGGGCAAGCATTGGTACTTTATAAGGGTGAAGAATGTCTTGGTGGCGGTAATATTGATGCTGCATACCAAGAAGAAAAGCAATTACAATTAGTCTAAATTCTGAACAGTATATTAGTTATGAAAGATAGCTGATATACTGTTTTTTATTTTGCAAAAATTACAATATTTACTATTGTTTATAAAAAAGTATTACAATAGCATTGTAACCGAATACAAAAGATATCTATAATTTGTGGAGGTTTTATATGGGAGTATCTAGAAATAACTTTAAAAATAAAATGAAGCAAATGGCTGAGCAAAAGCCACGTTTTGGATTTCGTAAGTTTTCTGTAGGCTTAGCTTCAGCTTTGATTGCAACAGTCTTTTACTTTGGTGCAATGCCAAGTTCAGTTAAGGCTGATGTACAAGCAGAGACAGAAACTGATACTAAAACCGTAAGCCAGATTGATCAACAGAATAAAAAAACAAATAATCAAAATAGTAGTAAAACTGCTAATATGTCAAATCAACAAGTAGCATCTATGCATGCTACAACTACTACCCAAAATGAAAATGGGGGGGTAGATCAAGCTGCTAGTTCAACTACAAATAGGGATGAAAGTAGTGTAAAGCAAGAAGCAGTTAGTGCTGATAAAACTAAAGGTGAAGCAAAGGATGCTAAATCGATTTCAACAACTGATCAAACTACGGCTGCTAAGAAATTGGAACAAACAAAGTTAAACTCAGTTGCCACTACAAATGGTGTATCTTCAAATGACACGCAAGAACAAAATGGCGTTTACTTTGACAACAACACTTTTGATGGCAAAACTTCAAAACATACACTAAATATTTCCTATTCGGCACAAGCTGGGGATGTAATTTCTGTCCATATTCCATTTAAGGGGATATGGGGTCAACAAGATGGTGATACTCAATTACCACCAACTGTTGCTAGTGTCAATGTTGACAGTAATAATCAAGGTGCGACTATCAAAATAACCATGAATGCGACATCTACTTTTCATGTTAGTTTTCACCTATATGATTTGCAGACTACTAATGTTACTGGCATAGATCCGAGTCTTTATAACATTACTCAAGCAGATGTCGGTCCACACACTTATCAAGTAACCTGGGAAGTAAATGGCAAAGAACAAACGCCGGCTGATTTTGTCTACGATGTTGAACCATCACTTTCCATAAATCCTGTCAAGCGTGTCGGCGGAACTAATGCAGTTAAAATGGGCACTGACCACACTTATTCAGTAGATTTATCCAATCAAATTGGAATTAATAACTACAACCGTGTGCCAAAGGACTTTAATGCTGGATCTGTCATCACTATTCCAGTTGCCTCGAACTTTGAATTAAATAAAGCAGCAACTGATGCCTTAAATACTTTAAATGACGGAACCGAAATTACCCAAGATGGCGTAGGTAAGGATATTATCATCACCATTCCTGAGGGGAAAGGTGTTGACCTTAATCAAACTTCAGTTGCTCCATACTACTTTGTAGGTCACTTTAATGGGGATCAACCTGATCAAGATACAAAGGCTTACACACCAACTGGAGCTGTAATTAGTGCAACGGTAAATTACTCAGATACTTATTCAAAAACAGCTTCAAATGGTACTTTTGTCGATATTTTACTTGGTAAAACAACTGAAGACGAAGTTAAGAAGGCTGCTTCAAAACCAGCTGAGCAACAATCAACTCAAGAAAAAGAACAGATTAAGAGTATTTATGGGGATGTCACTACCACCAGTACTCCTAAGCGTGATAGTCAAGTTCTGATGCTTGATCACGAAAACGATGATTTAATCGGCAGCTTTGGCTATAGCGTCAATAGTTCTGATTCCTTTACTAATGGTAGTGCCCAATTCAGCTTCACTTTTTCAAGCAATCAGCACGTCTATAAGGTAACTACACCTGAATCAGCTGGTATGTTCTTGTCAGGCGTTAAGACTTATCAATACCGGATTGTTAGAGCTGATAATACCGTTCAAACTGGTCAAGTTAACGCTAATGAAGATATCGTCAACACTGATTCTTCACCAATTGTTAGCTTGACTTTTACTCCAGATCAATTATTGACTGGTGCAAATGTCACCGGTGATCAAGTCTTCAAGTTCTACGGCAAGATTACTACAGCCAGTGGTAGTCAAGCAGGTGACAAGCTTGATTCAAGCTTTAGTTTAAACGGAACAGTTGACAATCATAATTACACATCATCTAGTGAATTGCATCAAACTGTTGGTCAGCAAACTTCAACCTTGCAGTTGCAATCAACTGGTACCATGACAGTAGCTCCTGGCGGTCAAATTGGTTACTTATACACTACTTTAGGTAATTCTAGTGTCACTAAGTTAGGGACTGTTTATGAACCAACTATTTACTACGTAATGCCAAAGGGAATTTCTGCTCAAAAACTGAGCGGGCTTTATGTCCAGAACTTCCAAGGTGTTGTGCCAAAGATTTCGGAATTTAAGAATAGCGATGGTTCATACACTGTTAAAGTTGACTACAAAGGCACAGGCTTTACTTATGACTTTGCAAATCAAGAAAAAGACGATGAAGGTCAACCAAAACTTTTAGGCTTTTGGATTCAAGCTTTACCTGATGCTGCAAAGGGTTCCTACGACATTAAAGCCTACATTGACACTACCACGCCAATGGACAAGACGACTAACCCAGCAAGTTCAGATGATGTTAAGAAATTACTTGGTCTTACAAACGATAATCAACTTTATGATTTAGGTAGTTTTACCGCCAAGGTTGGTTTAGGTGATTCAGAAACTGGAGTAACGCTTTCCGCCGGTCCCGACGGTATTTGGCGTCAAAGAGTTCAAGCTACAAATAAGAAGGGTGAAAACCTCCAATTTGCTTACTCTGTCATTAATACTAGTTCAAAAGAATTAAGCAATAATCACATCATCTTGTCTTTGCCAAGTGGTCAAGGCGGTTATGTGGGTTCACAGCACCCTGATAAATATGGTAGAACTATGACCTTTAGATTGACAGGTCCAATTCAATTGCCAGATGATTTAAAGAATGCTGAAGTTAAATATTCAACTCAAGACTTTAACTTTAATGGTAATATGTCTGATATCAGTGATTTGAGTAGTTTTGTTAGTGCAGCTCAAGTAACTGACTGGAACATCATTAAGACCATTGAGATTTATTTACCAACAATTGCTGCTAATAGTCAAAGTGGCCGCATTATCTTAAATGGGCAAGACACAACAGCTGAAGGTGACTTCAACGGAATAGGCTTTTTGGCAAACGGGCTATATTCAGATAGTATGGCTCCGCAAATAGTAACTCAAATCAATAGTAAAGCAAATCCAAATGAACAAATTGCGGCTACTATTCGGATTAACAGATTGGTAAAAGTCCCAGTTAAGTTAGTTAAGGCTGATGGAACTAAGATTGAAATTCCTTCAATGGAAAAAGAATACAATCCAAATGACAGCTCCTTGATTATTAGCCAAGACTACCCTCAAGCAAATATTCCGGCTGACTTAATCACAGCTAATGTTCAACCAGGCTACAGCATTAACGGTCCAGTCTTTACTAATGGTAGTGGCTCTAACTTAAGTTGGGGAGTTACTGTTTCAACTACTGGTGGACAAGAAATTGACTTTTATGTTGAATCAAAGAAGATTACTGTTTCTGGTAAAACTCCAGATGGTCCCAAGACTCCTGACACACCGCTTCCAGATAATCCAAATATGAATTATCCAGAACACGTTGATAAACAAGCACTTTATAAAGAGGTTACTCGGACAATTAATGTTTATAACAAAGACAAGCAATTAGTTGGCAGTAAAACTGAAACACTTAAGTTATATAGAACTGCAACTGTTAACGAAGCAACAGGCAAGGTTGAAGAATATAGCAAATGGCAAATGGTAACCCCAACAACTAGTGGTTGGGACAAGTACCTCTTTGGTCAAGTGCAAAGTGGCGATTTAATTAAAGTTGAAGTCACTGATGAAGACGGTCGTAAGCTTACCACTGATCCAGTCAGCGGGGAAACAATTCCAGCAACTGAAATGTCAGCTGATAATATTCAAAGTCCAATCATTAAGCAAACTGATTCTGAGGGCAATAGCGTTTATGGCGTGAAGGAAGTTAGTGTTGATGACTTAATTAATACTATCAACCAAAAGCAAACTGCTGGTGATACTGCCGATATCACCGTGAATGAAATTGTTAATGTGAGTGTTGGTCCAGCTCAAGTTACTTTACATGTCTACTGGGTAGATACTCAAACTCCAGATACTAGTAGTGATAGTAAAGATGGTTTTAAGTTAGTTCAAAAGCAAGATGTAACTGATTATCCAGGCACAAAAGCCACATTGGATAAATTACCTGAAAATTATGACTATGCTGACGGACAAGACCAAGTAACTGAGATCACTAATAACGGTCAAGATGTTGTTATTAGATTGAAGCACAAGATTAGTACTAACACTGAGACTAAGACTATTACTAGAACTATCAACATCACTAAGCCTGGTGAAGAAACTAAAACTACTAAGCAATCTGTAACCTTCTCAAAGACCGATTCTACTGATTTAGTAACTAATCAACCTACTGAAGGAAAATGGACCAGAACTAGTGATAGTGATCAGTTCACTGGTTTAACTGAAGATGATCTTAAAGTTGACCATTACACCACTAAGATTAGTAAAAATGGGCAGGCCGATGACTCTGCAACTGCAATTCCAACTGAAACTGTAACAGCTGGTTCTTCAGATGAAACATTTGACGTAACATACGCTCCAATTAAGAAGAGTGAAACTGTCTACTGGGTAGATACTGAAACTAAAGACTCAGCAGGACAAGAAGGATACAAGGTTGTTGCTAGTGAACTAGTCTCAGAACAACTTGAAGGAAGTATTTACCAGTTAACTAAATCAACACCAGAAAACTATGTTTTAGCTGATGGTCAAGCAGATATTAAGAGCGTTACTGTCGATGGTAATAACGTCATTATCAAGTTGAAGCACCGCACAAATAAAGTGCCAGAAACTAGAACTGTTACTAGAGTTGTTTATGTAACTAAACCAAATGCAACTAAGGCAAGTAGGGTAGTAAATACTGCAATTGAATTTACCCGTGATAATGTGGTTGATGCAGTAAATGGTCAAATTGAACATGGTGACTGGGATCCAGATTCTGCGGTAATTAATGGTTATACTCCAACACCACAAGATCATTATAAAGTTGTGATTCACAAGGGCACTCCAGATGGCGAAACTGTTCAAAGTATTGATCAAATTAATAATGCAACTGGTGATACTCCAAGTGACATCTACTATGTAACATATAATCCAATTAATAAGAGTGAGACAGTTTACTGGCTTGATACTGAAACTCAAGACCCAGCAGGTCAAAAGGGATTGAAGGTAGTTCAAAGTGAAGACACTCCAAGTCAAATTGAAGATTCATCTTACACTTTGACTAAGAAAACTCCCGATAACTATGTCTTAGCTGATGGTCAAGCCCCAGTTACTAGTGTTACAGTTGATGGCAACAACGTCTACATCATGTTGAAGCATGGTACTACGCAGGGGACTGAAGAAACAAAGACAGTAAATAGAACTATTTATGAAATTAAGCCTGATGAAACTGAGCCAACTGTAAAATATAACAAGACTCTCACCTTCACTAGAACTCCAACTGTTGATGCGGTCACTCCAACAAAAGTTGTTAACGAAGGCACCTGGGTAGCAAAAGATAACGATACTAGTTGGACGGCAGTTACCCCAGATGAAGTTCCTCACTACAAAGCAGTGATTCACGAAGGTTCCGCTGACGGTAACGTCGTTGACAGTATCGCTGCTAAGACCGATGTTGATGCAGATACTCCAAATGAAACCTACTACGTAACATATGATCCAATTAATAAGAGTGAGGTCGTCTACTGGCTTGATACAGAAACTCAAGACCCAGCAGGTCAAAAGGGATTGAAGGTAGTTCAAAGTGAAGACACTCCAAGTCAAATTGAAGATTCATCTTACACTTTGACTAAGAAAACTCCAACTAACTATGTCTTAGCTGATGATCAAGTAGACATTAAGAGCGTCACAGTCGATGGCAATAACGTCTACATCATGTTGAAGCATGGTACTACGCAGGGGACTAAAGAAACAAAGACTTTAACTAGAATCGTCTATGTAACTAAGCCTGGTGAAAATGAGCCAACTAAGAAATATGACAAAACCATCACCTTTACCAGAACGCCAACTGTAGATGCTGTTGATCATACTAAAGTTATTGATTCAGGTACTTGGACTCTAGAATCAGGTAGTTGGGATGCATTTACTCCAGATAAGGTTGATCATTACACCCCTGTAATTCACAAAGACAGCGCAGATGGTCAAGAAGTTAATAGCATTATAGCTAAGACCAATGTCAATGCAGATACTCCAAACGAAACCTACTACGTAACTTACAATCCAATTGAAAGTTCAGAAACCATCTACTGGGTAGATACTCAAACTCCTGATACAAGTGATAAGGGGTACGGCGGATACAAGGTTATTCAAAGTGAAAATGCTGGTGGTCAAGAAGGTTCAACTTACACAATTAAGAGTAAGACGCCTGAAGATGGCTATATTCCAGTTGGAGAAGTGCCAACAACGGTAGTTCTTGATGGCAACGATGTCATTATCAAGATGAAGCATGGTACAAAGGATGGAGAAAAGGAAACTAAGACAGTAAAAAGAACTGTATACGCAATTAATCCAGGAGAAACTGAACCAACAAAGGTCTTTGAAAAGTCAGTTGAATTCAGTAGAACTCCAACGCTTGATGCAGTAAATGGTGATAAGCTTTCAGATGGTACTTGGACTCCTGAAAAGGGTACTTTAGCTGGATATACCCCAGATGATCAGCCTAACTACACTGCTGTAATTCATAAGGATACCGCTACTGGTCAAGTTGTTGAGAGTATCCCAGAAAATGATGACATAACAATTAATTCAGCAAATGAAGTCTACTACGTAACTTACACTGTAAATGCTCATAGCTTGACAGTTACAGTTCACGACAACGATATCGACACTGATTTGGATGACTATGGCTTCAAAGGCGAGGGTGATCCAAACACCGATACTGGATACGATTGGAACAAAGTAAAGCAAATCTTGCAAAATAAGGGTTACAAGATTGTAGATGATCAAACAATTCCAACCACTTATGGAACAAGCGATGCAACTTACACCATCCATGTAGAACATGAAGTAGTACCGGTTGGACCAGATAATCCTGAAAAGCCTGGCACTCCAATTAATCCAAATGATCCAGAAGGACCAAAGTGGCCAAGCGAAGACCAATACAAGAAGGCCTACACCTTCACGCTTCACTTCTTAGATAAAGATGGAAAAGTCTTACATGCTTCAATTACCAAGAGTGTCGACTGGACAAGAACCGTTTATGTAGATAAGACTAATGGTCAAATCGTTAAGGATCCAAGAACCACTGACTGGAAAGCTTCATCAGAAAACTATGATGCAATCGATATTCCACAAATTGATGGCTATGTAGCAAATTCAACTACCAAGAAGGGGCTCAAAGTTGAAAATGACAAAGTAACTGCAGCCGCAAATGAACAAGCAAATAGTGAAGATGATTTAGTCTACACAGTTGTTCAACATAGCTTGACAGTTACAGTTCACGACAACGATACCGACACTGATTTGACTTACTATGGCTTTAGTGGCAAAGGTGATCCAAACACTGATACTGGATATGATTGGAACAAAGTAAAGAAAAACTTACAAAATAAGGGTTATAAGATTGTAAATGATCAAACAATCCCAACCACTTATGGAACAAGCGATGCAACTTATACCATTAATGTTCAACACGGTACCAAAGCTGGTGATACAGAAACTAAGACAGTAACAAGAACTGTTAATATTACAAAGCCTGGTGAAAAGACTGTAAGTACAACAGAGAAAGTAACCTTTAATAAGACAGATTCAATCGACCTTGTTACTGGCAAGACAGTTAAGGAAGGTACTTGGACTTCTGATAAGAAGGGCTTTGATGCAACAAATGTTGAACTACTTGACGGCTTCAAGCTTAAGATTACTGAAACAGTCGATGGTCAAACTCACGATGTAACAAGCATCCCTGCTGAAGAAGTAACTGAAAACAGCCAAGATGAAATTTTTGACATAATTTACCTTCCAACAGGTAAGTCTCTAGAACCACTCGTTTCAAGAGAAGTAACTAGAACCGTTACTATCACTAAGCCTGGTGAAAAGCCAAGCACTAAGACTCAAACTGTTACATTCAGCGGCAGTCAAAACCCTGACGGCACCATCACTTGGGATAACGATCCTAAAGTTGAAAATAAGTTCAACGCTATATCAGTTGACTCAGTCGACGGCTACAAGGCTGTGATCAAGAATTCTGACGGCAAGGTTGTTCAATCAATTGACGATGAAAACTTAAACCCAGCAACTGCAAAGGACGAGCACTTCACCGTAACTTATGAAAAGATTGCAACTCCTGCTCCAGAACCAAGTCCAGCCCCAACACCAGAACCAACTCCTACATCAAATCCAAAGCCTGCAGCAAACACACATCCTGAAAATGTTAAGCCTGAAATTCACCCAAGTCTAACTAAAACTAATGTGGTTAAAGGAAACTTCAAATCTGCTAAGTCTGCAGCAAGAAGAATTAACAAGTTAAATTCAGCTACTAAGGCAGAAAAATTACCTCAAACAGGTGAAAGCAAGACAAATGCAAGCTTACTTGGATTACTTGGTTTAGGTATGAGTATGGCTTTAGGATTAGTTAGCCGTAAGAAAAAAGAAGATAAGTAAAATTTATCTTTAAAGTTTAAAATAAAAAATCTCGTTTAAGTATTTAAACTCAAATTTCAAATTTGAATTTCTCACTTAGCGAGATTTTTTTCTTTATTAATAGATTTTCTTAGCGATATTGAATGCGGACCATGCTTTTGGCCAGCCAACATAAAAGGCAAGATGGGTAATTAAGGTACTTATTTCAGCTTGGCTAATACCATTTTCTTTTGCTTTTTGCATATGATATGGTAACTGTTCAAAAGCTCCCATGCTAATTAAAGCAGTCACTGTGGCAAAGCTTCGATCACGTTGGCTTAATTTTTCATCAGACCAAACCTCACCAAATAAAACATCATCATTCAAATGTGCAAATTCAGGAGCGAAATCTCCTAATTGATCTCTTCCAGCAGTTTGTTTAACCATTTGTTTACCTCCTAGTCTAAATTATCATATTCATTTTTAGATAAGGGTTCATACCATTCAGTAGGTCCTTGTGTAATTGCTAAATGACTAAAGCTTGAATTCTTAGCCGCACCGTGCCAATGTTTAATCCCTTGTTTTACAACAACTACATCTCCAGGCAATAACTTCTGTGGCTTTTTACCCCATTCTTGATACCAACCTTCACCACTTGTAGCTAATAAAATTTGGAAACCATCAGTATGTGCATGCCAATGGTTGCGACATCCAGGTTCAAAGGTTACATTGGCTACAGAAAATGGAATATTATCTTGGGGACTAATAAGGCCATTTAAAAAGCTTTTACCATCAAAGTATTGCGCATAATCGACATTTTCTTGTCCAATTCCAAAAATATTTTTATCGTTTTTCATGATAATCTCCCTTCTTGCATCTATTTATTCATATTTTAATTACGGCTTTTTTTAATGTAAAATACTTATAGTAAATGAATATTAATGCTTAAAAGGTATAATGATGGACACAAGAGTATTAAGATATTTTTTAACAGTTGCACAAACTGGTAATATTACAGAAGCGGCTAAAAAGTTGCATATCACGCAACCAACTCTTAGTCGGCAATTACAAAAATTAGAAGAAGATTTGGGTCAGGAGTTATTAGATCGTACTCAAAAAGGACATTTTGGTCTAACTAATGCTGGGATAATCTTAGCTAGAAAATCAGAAAATTTACTTCAGATTTGGGATGATATTTCTGAAGAAGTTAAAAATAGTGGGCCGGACATCTCTGGTAAATTAAAGATTGGTTTAGTTGAAAGTCAGTGTTCGATTATAGTTGAGAGGGCCCTTAAACAGCTACAAATTTTGTATCCCAAACTGCAATTTGAATTATATAGTGCATATAGCGATGATTTAAAAAATGCGCTTGATATGATGCAAATAGATTGTGCTATTTTACTTGAACCGGTTGAAAGCACTAAATATTTTCAAAAGCAGTTACCCATTTATGAGCAATGGGGACTTATTGTTGGAAAAAAACATCCTTGGTCTAAGAAAAGACTAATCTCTGTTTCTGAATTAAAAGACACCAATTTGATTATTCCTAAGCGTTCAATTATAAATCAAGATTTAGAGGCAAGTTTGGGAATAAAAATGAATTTAGAAAATATCAAAGGCTTTGTTAATTTATCTTCCAACATTAGCTGGCTTTTGGAAACGGGGGAATATGCTACACTAGGAATTGATGGTGTTTTATCAGTTAGACCAAATCCCAATTTGGTGTTTGTTCCACTTAATATTGAAAAAAATAGTGGACATGTATTAGTATGGCGAAAAAATAGTCAGACTTCTGCTGCAATGCAAGCTTTTTTTGATATGCTAGAAGAAAAGATAAAACAAATTTAATACAATTTAGGTGATAAAATGCAAATTTATTTCGTAAGACATGGAAAGACAGAATGGAATTTGGCTTCCAAGTTTCAAGGTGGACATGGAGATTCACCACTTTTGCCTGAAAGCTATGAAGATATAAAAAAGTTAGGTAACTATTTAAAGGGTACTAAGTTTAGAGGTATTTATGCTAGTCCTTTGAAAAGAGCATTTGATACTGCTCAAGGCGTTCAACAATCAATGGGGATAAGTTTACCTGTTCGCGTAGAAGAACGTTTACGTGAGTTTAATTTGGGCAATCTAGAAGGGATGAAGTTTGAAGAAGCGGAAAAGAAATATCCCAAAGAAATTGATGATTTCTGGAATCATGCCGATTTATATGATCCTTCAGCAATTCATGGTGAAACTTATCCTGAAGTAATTGCACGTGGAAAAGATTTTGCTCAAGAAATGGCTAAGCTTTATCCGAATAAAGATGATAAAATTTTGGCAGTAAGTCATGGGGGAGCTCTATGTGCAATTATGGGTGGATTACTCGGATACCCATTGTCTGAAATTAGAAAGCATGGTGGTTTGAGCAATACCAGTTTGACAATTTTGGAAACAGATGATGAAGGTAAAACATTTAAAAAAGTCGTTTGGAATGAAACTGATTATCTAGGAAGAAAATTAGGAGCAACAGATTCACTATAATGAGTAAAAAAACAGTCCAACTCTATCAACAAGGTAAGATTCAAACTGCAATTCAAGAATTAATCAAAGATATTGATTCTGATCCTAAGAATGCTAATAATTATTTAGAACTTTCTACTTATTTGCTCGAGCAAGGGGCAATTGATCAAGCCAAAAAGTTATTAGTTCAAGCAAAAGGTTTAGTTAAAAAGCCACAAGATATGGATTATAACTTGGCTATTTGTTACTACATGGAAGGCGACTTTGACCGTGCTTTAGCCTTGCTTGATACTATTCCTAATAATGATGAAACATATTATCAAAAAGCCTTAGTTTTTCATAAATTAGGCAATCCTCAAAAGGCCCTAGCTTTTGCTATGAGTGTATCAAAGACTGATAATGATTTGTTTGAATTATTGGGAGATATTTGGCTGTCTTTGGGTGATTTTGCTAAAGCTAGGGAAAACTATATGAAAATTTCTAAAGATGCTAGATCTGGAAAATTAAACTTTTTAATTGGTGTAACTTTATTTGGAAGTAGTCGCCAAGAAGCAGAGCAATATTTTAATTTAGCTAAGCAACTTGATCCAGATTATTATCAAAGTGCAAAAAAACAATATGATAGCCTTTTAAAGGTGATTAAACAAGGAAAAGAAAAGTAATGGTAGAATTTACTGGACGCTTGTCAGGCATAATTTTTGAAAATAATGAAGATATGTTCAAAATTCTCGACGTTGAAATTGTCGGTGGACTTGCGGGTTACGATCAGGATGATATTCGAGTAACTGGGAGTTTTGGAGATGTTACAATTAATTCTGAATATCAGTTTTCAGGGGAATTAGTTGTACATAAAAAGTTTGGCTTACAATTTAAGGCTGAAAGTTATCGTCAAGTTATGCCTCACGAAGAAGGCAGTCTAACTAAATACTTGAGCGGGGATAAATTCCCGGGAATAGGACGAAAAACAGCTCAGTCAATTATTGACCAATTAGGTCTTAATGCATTGCAAGTTTTAAAAGAAAATCCTAATAAATTAGACCAACTTTCGTTAACTCAGAAACAAAAAGATAGTTTGTTATCTGGACTTAATTCAATGGATTCTTATGCAGAAATTAGTTTGAAATTGAGCCAATATGGTCTTAGAAAGAATGTAATTAATAGAGTTTATCATTTATATCATGGAGACAGTATTAAAAGGCTAGAAAAGGATCCATATGCAATAATTAACGAGGTTTCAGGATATGGTTTTAAGCAAGCAGATTATATAGGAGAGCAACTAGGAATTCCTTTTAATGATTTTCGAAGAATTAGTGGGGGAATATACCAAGTGTTGCTTAATAAGTTGCAGGAACAGGGGGATACTTTTGTTGAACTAAAGTTTTTGTTAACAGAAGTTAGTGAATTAACTGATATTCCCCAATTTGATTCAATTGCAGAAGCAGTAAATGATTTACAAAGAGCTGGAAAAGTTATTGTTAAAGATGATGTAATTAGTTTGCAAAATATTTTTGAAACAGAGCAAATTATTGCTCAAAATTTGGCACGACTTAATGAAAATAAGTGTGAAAACTTCACAGATGAAAAAATTGCTCAGATTATTGATGAATGTGAAAAACATTTGAAAATTAAGTATGATGATACGCAAAAGTCTGCTATAAAGAATGCTCTTAATCATCCATTATCTTTACTAACAGGTGGACCAGGTACTGGAAAGACGACCATTATTAATGGAATTTTATATTGCTTGAGACGATTGGAAGAAATACCAGCAGCTAGTTTGTACAGTGAAGATCCACCATTTATTTTGGCAGCACCAACAGGAAGAGCAGCTAAAAGAATGAGTGAAACAACCGGTGTTGAAGCCAAGACAATTCATCGATTATTAGGACTAGGCATTAACAATAGTAATAATGATGATGAAATTGAGTTAAATCAAATTAATGGAGAAATATTAATTATTGATGAGATGTCAATGGTTGATATGTTTTTGTTTAAGCAACTGCTTTCAAGTATTGTAGGAACTAAACGAGTAGTCTTTGTTGGAGATAAAGATCAACTACCTTCAGTTGGACCGGGGAATGTTTTTGGAGATATGATAACGGCAGCTGCCTTTCCTGTTACCAAACTAACCACGATTCACCGTCAAGGGGATGATTCATCAATTATTACTCTGGCTCATAGTATTAATGAAGATCAAAATACAAACTTGCTTTTTCAGAAAACTAAAAACTATTCATTTATTCCTTGTCAACCTGCTCAAGTAGGACAGGCAATTGAGCAAATTGTAAATTATGCTGTTAAGAAAGGGTTTGCTAGGGATGATATTCAAGTCCTTAGTGCTATGTATCATGGTACTAGTGGTATTACCAATTTAAATAACTTATTGCAAAAAATCTTAAATCCTAAAGAGGAAAATAGTAAATTTGTAGAAAGCCATGATGAAAAGTTCATGATAGGTGACCGGGTTTTACAATTACAAAATAATCCTGAAAAAGATATTTATAATGGGCAAATTGGTAAAGTTATTGGAATTAATGAAAACAAGAGCGATGAATTGTTGGTATGCAATTTTGATGACCGGGAAGTAAAGTTTTCACGTAAAGATTTACTTGATTTAACGAGGGCATACGCAATCACTATTCATAAATCTCAAGGATCTGAGTTTCCACTTGTTATTTTAGTTTTAACCATGCAAAATTTTGTAATGTTAAGACGCAATCTTTTGTATACTGCAGTTACTAGAGCAGCTAAAAATTTGGTTTTAGTAGGTGAGCAAAAGGCTTTTTTAATGGCAACTAATACACCAGGCAATAATCGAAAAACTGGCCTTGCGAAGAAGATTGTTAGTTTAATGCCACAGCTTGAGCAAGAAAAAGACCAACAAGAAGATAATGCAAGTAATATTGAAAAAGCAGAAGATGAAGGACCAAAGATTTTAACTAAAGAGGCTATTTATTCAGGTAAAATTGATCCAATGATTGGAATGCAAGGAATTAAGTTAGAAAAGTTGAATTAACGTATTTTTATTTTTACTAAATTTAAAATTATTGAATAAAACAAAAAATCAACTAGTTTTTAAACTGGTTGATTTTTTAATTTACTATTGATAATTTTTGAGCTAAATTATTTTTTCTCGATAATCATTGGTAAAATGAGCGGTCTACGTTCAGTCCGTGCGTACAAGAAATCTTGTAAGTTGGCGATTATTGCCTTTCGAATATCATTTTCAGAAGGGCGTGGCTTTTTGGCCATTTGTGTCCGTAATACATGGTAGACATTTTTCTGAGCTTGAGAAATTAAGTCTTGTGATTCACGCATATAAACAAAACCGCGACTCAAAATATCAGGTCCTGCGAGGACGCGTTGATGTTTTGAGTCAACAGTTGCAACTGCGACCACTAAACCTTCTTCAGATAAAATTTGCCGATCACGTACAACGACATTTCCAACATCTGCAGTACCTGAAGTATCTACAAAAACATCACCTGCAGGAATGTGACCAGCAATTCTTGAACCTTCAGGACTAAATGCTACAACTTCACCATTACTTAGAACAAAAGTGTTTTCTTTTGGAACTCCAGCATCTTGAGCAAGATGTGTATGAATAACCTGCATTCTATATTCACCATGAACTGGAATCATATATTTTGGTTTAGCCAGACGGACCATCATTTTTAATTCCTCTTGTCCACCATGGCCAGAAGTATGAACATTATTTACTTTACCGTGAATAACATTTGCACCTGCTTCCATTAATTTATTAATTAAATGGTTAACAGACAAAGTATTACCAGGAATTGGATTTGATGAAAAAATAACCGTATCACCAGGCTGAATGCTAATTTGACGGTGAGTACCATCAGCAATTCTTGAAAGGGCAGCTAATGGTTCCCCTTGTGATCCAGTACATAAAATCATAGCTTCATTAGGTTTCAAGCGGTTAATTTCATTAGCATCAACAATCAAATCTTTAGGAACATTTAAGTAACCTAAATCAATACCGTTTTGAATACCATTTTCCATACTTCGACCAAAAATGGCGATTTTTCGTCCGGTTTCGATTGCAGCTTCAACAGCAGTTGAAACCCGATAAAGGTTAGATGCAAATGTCGCAAAAATAATACGACCATCGATACCCTTTATGATATTATTTAATGATTTTGCGACAAATCGTTCTGATTTAGTAAATGCTGACACTTCAGCGTTTGTTGAATCAGATAGCAGTGCTAGTACACCTTCATCACCTAATTTTGCCATTCTTTGAAAATCTGGTGCGGGTTGATTCATTACAGGTGTTAAATCAAATTTGAAGTCACCTGTAAAAATCACAGCACCAAGTGGCGTGTGAACTGCGATTCCCAATGTGTCAGGAATTGAGTGGGTAGTTCTGAAGAATGTAACGGATAACTTATCAAAAGTTAAAACTGTATCTTCATATTCTTCATGAAGTTCAGTAGTTTTTAAGATTCCATGTTCATCTAATTTACCTTTGATTAAAGCTAATGCAAAAGGTGTTGCATAGACTGGAATTTCTGGAATCTTTTCAAGTAGGAATGGAATCCCACCAATATGATCTTCGTGACCATGGCTGACAACCAAGGCCTTGATTTTTTTACGATTCTTAATTAGATATGAATAATCACTAATTACGTAGTTAATACCTAATAAATCATCTTCGGGGAACTTAATACCACAATCCATGATGATAATTTCATCTTGATACTGAACGCAGTACATATTTTTACCGATTTCGCCTAAACCCCCAATGGCAAAAACAGCTACTTCATTTTTTTTAATTCTAACCATTGATTACTTATCAGTATCAAAAGTGGTCAACTTAAAATCAGCATGTTCTTTTTCATATGCTAATGAGTTGCCAGTTAATTCTTGGATGAGTTCGACATTGTAGGGGGTATTATCTTCAACCATCATCCGAGCTTGACCAATACTGTCAGCTTCAAGAAAGAGAGTTTTAGTAGTTTCTCTTCTTGGGTTAACAATCTTGTTGTCTTGGTATAAAACTTTATAGATCATAAATCTATCTCCTTATTTAGTTGTTAAAACGATCTCAAGATGAATATTCTTCAAAAATATTCAATAGTTAATAAAATTTTACCATAAGTTTCGCTTTAAGTGTAGCTATGACATAGAAAAAGAGACTAGTCAAACTAGTCTCCTTGTATCATCTCTTGTCTTAATAAAAAATAGCAATTTAAGAAATTACTAATGTATCATCCTTTAAAGCAAATGGATCTTTTTTGTTAATTCTGTCATAGAAAAGGTGTCCGTTTAAGTGATCAATTTCGTGTGATGCAACAATTGCAGGATATCCAGTCAACCGAATTGTCTTCTCTTCTCCATCTACTGTAAAGTATTTAATTGTTAATTTATTAGGACGTGGAACATAGCCATCAATTACCTTATCAACACTTAAACAACCTTCACCTTCGCTCAAGCAAACTTGACGAACTGATTCAGAAATAATTTTTGGATTTACAAAAGTTTCTTTAAAAATTATTTCACCTTTATCATTTGGTACTAGTAAAGAAGCCATTTGTACTCCTTCACCAACTTGAGGTGCAGCCAATCCTACGCCAGCTCTTAATTGATGTTTTTCAGCAATTTTGGGGTCTTGAGAGTTGATTAAGTATTCCATCATGTCATCCGCTAATTTTTGATAGTGGTCTGAAAGTGGGAAAGTAAGTTGATCTGCAACTCTTCTTAAAACGGGGTCGCCATCTCTGACGATATCTTTCATAAGAATCATATATATTGCTCCTTAAATCATTTATTTACTTATATATTTGTACCACATTTATTCAAATTCTGCTCGTAATACTTTTAAAAGTATTGCTAAACATTGACCCCTTCGCATTTAAGTGGTAAAATCTAGCAACGTAACTAAAAAATGTAGACACTTCGAAAAAAGCGTGAATTATGATTTGCGTGTTCATACTGTGACCGCGTCACAGTTTTTTTATTGAAGCTGGGAGGAATACCTTTGTCAGAACAAAGAAGAGAAGATATTAGAAATATTGCGATTATCGCTCACGTTGACCACGGTAAAACCACTTTGGTTAACCAATTATTGAAGCAATCAGATACTTTGCCAGAACACATTAACCTTGAAGATCGTGCAATGGACTCAAACGATATTGAACGTGAACGTGGTATTACTATTCTTTCAAAGAATACAGCAGTTAAATACCATGATACTACTATTAATATCTTAGATACGCCAGGTCACGCTGACTTCGGTGGTGAAGTAGAACGTATTATGCACATGGTTGATGGTGCACTTTTATTGGTTGATGCATATGAAGGTACTATGCCACAAACTCGTTTTGTGCTTAAAAAGGCTTTAGAAGCTGGAGTTAAGCCAATTGTTGTTATTAACAAAATTGACCGTCCAGGTGCTCGACCAGCTGAAGTTTTAGATGAAGTTCTTGAATTATTTATTGAACTTGGTGCAAATGATGAACAACTTGATTTCCCAGTTGTCTACGCAAGTGCATTAAATGGTACTTCAAGTTATGATGAAGACTTGAGTACTCAAAAAGAAACCATGGATCCTATTTTTGAAACTATTATCAAAAATATTCCTGCTCCTGTTGAAAACAGTGATCAACCACTTCAATTCCAAATTACTATGCTTGATTGGGATGACTATGTAGGTCGTATTGGAGTAGGTCGTGTATACCGTGGTAAGATTAAAGTCGGTGACCAAGTTACTGTTATGAAAATTGACGGTACTACTCAAAACTTCCGTGTTACTAAATTATTTGGTTTCTTTGGTTTGAAGCGTAATGAAATTAAAGAAGCAAAAGCAGGAGATATCATTGCTATTTCAGGTATTAATGATATCTTTGTTGGTGAAACTATTGCTTCAGCTGAAAATCCAGAAGCATTGCCACCACTTCACATTGATCCACCAACACTTCAAATGGACTTTGTTGCTAATGACTCACCATTTGCAGGTCGTGAAGGTGATCAAGTAACTCCAAAGAAGTTGGAAGATCGTTTAATGAAGCAAACTCGTACTGATGTTTCATTAAAAGTTGAACCTACTGACCAAATTAATTCATGGACTGTTTCTGGTCGTGGTGAATTACACCTTTCAATCTTAGTTGAAGAATTGCGTCGTGAAGGCTTTGAAATGCAACTTTCTCGTCCTAAGGTTATTTACCGTGAAATTGATGGTCAAATGTGTGAACCATTTGAAGCAGTTCAAGTTGATACACCAGATGAATATGTTGGTTCAGTTATTGATTCTCTTTCACAAAGAAAAGGTGAAATGAAGAACATGGAATCAACTGGAAATGGTCAAACTAGACTTGAGTTCTTAGTTCCATCACGTGGTTTAATTGGTTACAACAATGAATTTATGTCACAAACTGCTGGTTATGGTATTTTGAACCATACTTTTGAAGCATATAAACCAGTTGTTAAAAATTGGGAACCTGGTAGAAGAAATGGTGCTTTGGTATCAATTAACCAAGGCCAATCAACTACTTACTCACTTCAATCAGTAGAACAACGTGGTATTTTGTTCATTGGTGCTGGTGTTGAAGTTTATGAAGGTATGATTGTTGGTCAATCTTCTCGTGAACGTGATATTGCAGTTAATGTTACTAAGGGTAAGAACTTAACTAACACTCGTGCAGCAGGTAAAGACCACTCAGCTTCTATTAAAACTCCTAAGACTTTGACTTTAGAAGAAGCAATTGAATTCTTGAATGATGACGAATATTGTGAAGTAACTCCACAAAGTATTCGTTTACGTAAGAAGATTTTGAATACTAACGAACGTCAAAAATTTGACAAGAAGAAAAATCGTCAAAATTAATTGCTAATTAATCATAAAAAGCTGTTACTTCAATAGAAGTAGCAGCTTTTTTTGGTTTATAATGAATAATAAGATTAATTTACTTTATTAAGAGGAGGACGGCGAAGGTGCGTCCAGATAAGCAAAAATTTTTATATTTAGATTATAAAATACTACTTCCTTATTTGATTTTATGTGTAGTAGGGATTGTAATGGTTTATTCGGCTAGCTCAGATATTTTGCTAGTTAATGGATTTAGTCCGACAGTTTATGGGGTTAAACAATTTATTTACTTTATAATTGCCGTAATATTTTTAGGCTACCCAGCTTTTAATACTAAAATGAAAAAAATTCGAAGTTGGGGATTTATTATGTCCTATTTAGGTCTCTCTGTATTCTTGTTACTTATTTTGCTAGCAATGAAAATAATTGGTGGAGCTAGATTTGCTGTTAATGGTGCTGTTGGTTGGATAAATTTGGGATTTGTAAGTATTCAGCCATTAGAAATTGCTAAGTTGGCTCTTATTTTATATTTAGCAAAAATTTTAGATAAAAGGGCTAATCGCTTAGTAGCGGGTAATATTTGGCATTCATTATCTAATCCGACAATTATTGCATTTGCTATTATGGCTTTAGTTATTGTTGAACCAGACTTCGGAGGAACTGCAATCTTGTTTATGATTGTAATGGTTTTATATGCGGTTTCTGGAATTAGAGCAGGTCTTGTTTTAACATGGATGTTTATTTTATTAGGGTTAGTTATTGGCTTTGTGTCTTTAATCATTATTTGGAATCCTAAGTTCTTACAAAACTCTTATCAATTCCAACGTTTATTAGCGTTTGCTCACCCATTCCAACTAGAAAAAACAAGTGGAGCGCAATTGGTAAATTCATATTATGCAATTCATAACGGTGGTTTATTTGGAGTTGGATTAGGTAATAGTATGCAAAAGCGCGGCTACTTACCAGAACCATATACTGACTTTATTATGTCCATTATTAGTGAAGAATTAGGTTCAATTGGTGCCTGTCTAATTTTAGGATTACTATTTTATTTAATGTGGCGGATTATGGAAGTTGGAGTTCATGCTCAAAGTCAATTTAATGCTTTGGTTTGTTTTGGAGTGACAACTATTATCTTTACAGAAACTTTATTTAATATTGGTGCAGTCATTGGTTTATTACCGATTACTGGGGTAACCTTACCTTTTATTAGTTATGGTGGTTCCTCAATGTTTGTTTTAACGGCTGGAGTCGGATTAGTTTTGAATATTTCCGCTGAAGAAAAGAGGACTATTATGATGGAACGGAGCGTACAATGAGTTATAATCAGGATTTAAAAAATACCAATATACCGGCACGAGTTGCGATAATCGTTTTTTTAAATCAAGCTCAAGATCAGTTTAAATTAAGACAATTTGGTGACATAGTTTATTTTTCAAAAAGGAAAAAATATTGTTTGATTTATGTAAATCAAACTGGAGCGAGAGAATTAACAATAAAATTAAATAAATTGCACTTTGTCAAAAAAGCTGAAATTTCACCAACAAGTGAATTGAATTTCAGTCGGGAACATGAAGAAGGGCAAATTAATAAACTAGCAACGGAAGCAGAACAAATTTTAGAAGAAAATGAGGAATATAAGCAGTGAGAATAATTGCTGGTAAATATGCTAAAAGAAACTTGTTCACATTAAAAAGTAATAAAACAAGACCAACTAGTGATAAGGTTAAAGAATCACTTTTTAATAGCTTAGGTCAATTCTTTAATGGTGGAGCTGTTTTAGATTTATACGGTGGTAGTGGGGCCTTAGCTATTGAAGCAGTATCTCGAGGCTTTGATCATGCAGTAATTACAGATATAAATTACGCGGCGGTTCAAATAATAAAAAAGAATGTGGCTTTAACTCATGAAGAAGAAAAATTTGAAGTATTTAAAATGAGTGATAAGGTAGCCTTAAAGTTCTTGAATGAGCATGATTATCATTTTGATATAGTTTTTTTAGATCCACCATATGCCAAACAAAAAATTACTAAAATTATGGCGGAAATAGATAAGCTAAATTTACTGAATTCTAAAGCAATTTTGGTCTGTGAAACTGATGATGATACTAAATTAGAAGATGTAAATGGCTTTACTTTAATTAAGGAACATCATCTAGGTAAAACAATTGTTAGAATATATCAAAGGGATAATTAAGATGGTAAAAGCAATTTTTCCAGGAAGTTTTGATCCGATAACTAATGGCCATTTAGAAACTATAAAAAAAGCAAGTCAGTCTTTTGATGAAGTTGTTGTAGTAATAATGACCAATACGAGTAAAAAATATTTGTTTTCTGCGAAAGAGCGAGCAGAATTAGTTGAAGAAGCAATTGCTGATTTGAAATTAGCTAATGTTTCTGTTCTTACTAGACCTGCAGCTTTAACAGTTGATGTGGCTAAAGAATTACAAACTAATATTATTATTCGTGGATTGAGAAATAGTGCAGATTTCCTTTATGAGCAACAAATTAATGCAATGAACAAAAAGCTTAATCCAGCTATTGAAACAGTTTATTTCATGACTAGTAGTGACAATAGTTTTGTTGCTTCAAGTATGATTAAGGAAATAGCTAAATTTGGTGGAGATGTTTCACAGTTTTTACCAGTAAAGGCTGCACTAGCTTTAAAGAGGGTATTAGCATCACATGAAAAATAAAAAGAAATTAAATATTGTTGTTGCAACTTTATTGCTTCTTGTTTTAGTTTATTTAGGTCTTTCTTGGCCAACTAATTACTATATTGAAGCACCAGGGGATGCAAACAGTGTAAGTCAATTTGTATCTTCAAAAGGCAAAACTGCTAGTAAAAATTTACTTATGGTAACAGTTAGCGAGCGACAAGCGAGCCTTGGTGATTATTTATGGAGTTATACCAATCCTTTTGAAACACGAATTTCTCAAAAAGACTTATTAGGTAATCAAAATACTAGTCAATATATGCAACTACAAGAGTGGTATATGGAAACTAGTCAAAATAATGCAATTTATTATGCTGCTAAAGTTGCTGGGAAAACACCAAAGAAGGAATTTTTAGGTGTTTATGTAATGGGATTAGCAACCAATTCAAAATTTAAAGGTAAATTGGAAATTGGGGATATTATTACTGCAGTAGATGGTCAACATTTTAAATCGACCAAATCATTGATGGATTATATTCAAAAACAAAAAATAAGTCAGAAAATCACTATTACAGTTCAAAGGAATAATAAGTCAATCAATTATACAGGCAAAACTATTCCTTTAGCTACAGATAAATCGAAAGCGGCTATTGGAATTCAATTGGTTGAACGAAGTCAAGTTATTACAGATCCTCAAATTAAAATTAACGCCGGTTCTATTGGTGGTCCTTCTGCCGGTTTAATGTTTTCATTGGCCTCATATCAGTTATTTACAGGCCATGATTTAACACATGGGGTTAAGGTTGCTGGGACAGGTACGATTGATGATGATGGTAATGTAGGGATGATAGGTGGTGTTGATAAGAAAGTAGTGGCAGCTGATAAAGCTGGGGCAAAAGTATTTTTTGCTCCTAGTCAACAATTACCAGGATATAAGAAAAATGAAACTAATTATGCCGTTGCAGTAAAAACTGCCAAACAAATTCATTCAAAAATGAAAATTGTTCCAGTTGCAACTTTTAATGATGCGCTTAATTATTTGAAAAAGATTCAAAAATAAAAAAGTCTAGGAAAAAACCTAGACCTTTTTTTGTATTTAATTTCAGAAAAGAAATTTTAATGATTTTGAGGTTAAATAATGAATTTTGAAGAATTTAAAGATTGGATAATTAAGTATAAGGTGTGGGTAATAGTAAGCTTACTAGGAATTGGCATATTAATATTTTGGAAATTTAACAGTAATTCACAAGATGAACTAGTTTCAATAAATTCAACATCTGCCACTTCAGTTAGCCAAAGTAATTCACTATCGTCTTCAGCTGCTTCAAATATTTCAGCTTCTAAAAATGATAAAGTTACATGTGATATTTCTGGAGCAGTTAAAAATAGTGGTATTTATACCTTGAAAGCAGGGTCTAGAGTTGCAGATTTGATCCGAGCAGCTGGTGGAGAAACTGCTGAAGCAGATTTGAGTTCTGTTAATAGGGCAATACTTTTAAAAGATCAAGATAAAGTTTATATACCTGTTAAAGGAGAAAATTCACCTCTTGATACAACTGCAAGTCAGACTTCGTCAACAACAAGTAATAATAGTGGAGAAAAAATTCATTTAAATTCAGCAACTATAGCAGATTTGCAAAAATTAAATGGAGTTGGGCAGAAAAAAGCAGAACAAATCATTGCGTATCGTGAACAAAATGGGCCCTTTAAGAGTGTTGATGACTTAACAAAAGTTTCGGGAATAGGAGAAAAAACACTTGCAGGCTTTAAAGATCAACTTGAATTATAGTAAAAGACCAGGTTTTTATTTACTTGTTGCTTTTCTTTTAATTAGTTTTAGTTTTCTATTTTTGGAGGCAAAAACTTATTGGCAAGTTGGTGTTGCGATTGCTTTTTGCCTATTTTTTGCTCTTTTATTAATAAAGAAATTTAAAAAGACTAAGCTTGTTTTAACAATTGGCATGTTTTTATTTGGGCTACGTTTATATCAAAGTCTGCAGCTTTATTCATATCAGGGGCAAGTTATTACAATTTATCCAGATCAGATGAAAGTCAATAAAGACTACATCTCAGGAATTGGTCATTTTAAATCTGGTAGAATTTTACTTAGCTTTAAGTCATCATCTTTTATCGAAGCTGCATTAAAGCAAGGTCAAAAAGTTCAATTGATTGATATAAAATACGAGATTGGGGAAATTGAGCAAGCTCACAATTTTGGAGAAATAAATTATCGTCATTATTATGTCAGCCAAGGAATTAAAGAGAAAATCCGTATTCAAAATTATCAAATCAGGAATACAAACTATAATTTTATGGATTTTTATCATTACTTACGATTTAAACTAGAAATGTATTTTGCTAGCTTTCCAAGATTACTTGGCTTTTTCGCAAGTGAATTGGTTTTAGGAGAAAATAATAGCGATGATAACCAGCGCATACTAGATAATTATCGAAATTTAGGAGTAATCCATCTTTTAAGTATTTCCGGTCTACATGTTGGAATTTATACTTTTGTTATTTCTACTGTTTGTTATTACTTAAAAGTAACAGAAGATGAAAGTTTTGCTATTATTTGCTTTTGTTTGTTATTAGGAATTTTACTTTGTGCGGGACAAGCTGGATTTGTAAGAAGCTGTTTGACTTATTTTTTAGGTGGTTTACTGAAGAAAAAGGCTTTTCGTATCAGTAATTCTGATTTATTAGGATTAACGGCAATTGTTCATTTGTTAATTACTCCAAGATTATTTATGAACATTGGTGCGATTCTAAGTTATGTATTGGTATTAGGACTAAAAATTGTTAAGAGTGATAGTATTTTTAAACAAGGTGTGTTATTAAATCTGATATTAACACCTCTTCTTTTGTTTAATTTTTATCAGGTGAATGTGCTTACAGTGGTTTTTAATATCTTGATTGTCCCGTATTTTAATTTTGTTGTAATGCCATTAACTTTTATTAATATTTTTTTATTTAATAATTTCCTGGTTGTTTCTAAATTATTTGAAAAAATTTTAGAAATTGGAGAAACCATTATCAATAACTTTGCAGAAGCTAATATTGGGATGGTAACATTTGGAAAAATTTCCTGGTGGCAGTGTCTATTTTTGTTGATAATAAGTTTGGGTTACTTAATTTTTAGGTTAGAGAAGTTTAAGTTGAAATTACCAGCAATAACATTGATAATTGCATATTTGTTAATTTTTATTAGTATTCATTTTCCTTTACAAGGGCAGGTAACCTTTATTGATGTAGGACAAGGCGATAGCATATTAATAACCACACCAATTTTTAGAAAAAGTTATTTAATTGATACTGGTGGTAAGGTGGTTTTTGGTAATTCTAATCAGAAAAGAAGACCGCAAGTGGAACAAATAATATTGCCATTTTTAAAGGCACAAGGAATTGATCATTTAGATGGAGTGTTCCTTTCACATCAAGATGCAGATCATGTTGGTGATTTGGGGCCTTTATTAGATAAAATTAAGGTTGATAAATTGTATATGGCTCAAGGCTTGATGAATAACCCTGCTTTTTTAAAGCGAATTACTGGAAAAGTTCATAAGTCCCAGATTAAAGAGTTACTCGCTGGAGATAGGATAAATGAGGCGATAAAGTTTGATATTGTTTATCCATATCAAGCAGGGTTAGGAAAAAACGAAGATTCACTATCTTTAACTTTTCAAGTAAATAATAAGCGCTGGCTTTTTACTGGTGATTTAGATCAGGCTGGTGAAGAAATAATTGCGCAAAAAACTCCGATGAAGGTTAATTATTTTAAATTAGGGCATCATGGAAGTAAAACATCGACTTCTGAACATTTCTTGCAAATTATACATCCTGATTTAGTTTTTATTTCTGCTGGCCGAAATAATCGATATCATCATCCAAATCAGGAAACTTTAGTTAAGTTAGATAAAATGGCAATACCATATCTTAGTACACAAAGATATGGTAGTATTAGTTATCGATATGGTTTTGGAAAAGGCCATTTTGAAACTTTTTTGAGATGAATTTGAGGTAAGAATGTTAATTTCATTATTTAAAAATTCAAATGTTCAAAATAAAAACTTGCTGATTTATGGTGAAGATGCATTTTTGAATGATTATTTGATTAGAGATTATTTAGCGAGTTCTGATTTTGCAGGATTAGATTTGCAAAGAGTTGATTGCGAAAATGATGGGCTTGGTGAGTTACTAGCATCATTGACGGAAGCAAGTTTATTTTCACAACAAAAAATAATTTGGATTAAGAACCCTATTTTTTTAACAGGTAAATCACCTAAAAAGATTCAAGCAGATGTCGAAAAATTAGAAAAAGTTTTTGCTAATTTGAATTTATCTGATGATATTGTTATTATTCAAGCAAATTATGCCAATTTGGATAAGCGAAAAAAGATAACTAAGTTGAGTTTATCAGCGTTTAATTCTGTTGCAGTGCAATTTAAGCCATATGAAATTAGTGGGATAATAAAAGCAATTATTAAAGACGAAGGATATTCTATTTCTCAAAGCACGTTACATTTGCTTCTTGAAAGAAGTGATCAAGTAATGGATACTGTACTATCAAATTATTTAAAGCTCAAACTAATAGCTGATGATAATAAAAAAATCACTTTAGAAGCTGTACAAAATAATGTTGATTTATCACTGGCTCAAAATATTTTTGAAATATTGTCGTCTGCTTTTAAGAAAAATTATCAAGAAGCCATAGAGAGGCTTGAAGATCAGTTAAGAGAAGGACAGAATCCTGTTCGTATTTTGGCAGTTTTTGAAAATCAGTTAGAAGTAATATTGTCAGCGAAAATTTTGCTAGCAAGAAGACGTAGTGAAATGGATGTTGGAAAAGAATTAGGTATCCATCCATATCGCGTTAAGTTGGCTAGGCAGACTCAAGCAAGTATTCCTAAGATAAAAAAATTATTGCTAGAAGCGATAAAATTAGATCAAGGTTATAAAAATGGAACTTATCAAGGCGATGAGTTTATTAAGATGTTTTTGTTAGCTATTTAGAAATAAAAAAAGACCAGGAAATTAATCCTGGTCTTTATTGTTTGCTAGAAATTACTTAGCAAGCTTAGCTAAACGACTCTTGTCACGGTTAGCCTTGTTCTTGTGGATTAAGCCTTTAGATGCGGCCTTATCCAAAGCACGAGCAGCTGCCTTGTGTAAGTCGGAGGCGTTTTCTGCACCAGCAGCTTGAGCAACCTTAAACTTCTTAACAGCAGTTCTTAATTCGCTCAATTGTGCAGCACGACGCTTGTTAGCGTTAGCTTGAGTCTTAACACGCTTGATAGCTGATTTGATTTGTGGCATGAAATTCACCTCCAATATTTATCTAAAATCACATAAATTGATTATACTTAAGAAAAACTATCCTTGCAAGGTAAATTATGCTTGCTTTTTGAAAAAAATATAGTTATTATTAATTTTGTTGTGAACCATTAACGCTGTTTGCTCGTTTCACCAGCGGCTTACGTTGTTAGTGGCGATTATTTTATTTATAGAAAGGTGTTATTGAAATGTCAATTTCAAAAGCAAGAAAAAACGAATTAATTAAAGAATACGCAACTCACGAAGGTGATACTGGTTCAGTTGAAGTACAAGTTGCAGTTTTAACTGAAGACATTAACAACTTGAACGCTCACTTGAAGGCCCACAAGCAAGACCACCATTCATACGTTGGTTTGCTTAAGAAGATTGGTCACCGTCGTAACTTGCTTCGTTACTTAGCAGAAAACGATATTGAACGTTACCGTACTTTAATTAAGAAGTTAGGTTTACGTCGTTAATATATTCTTTAATGAGAGTCAGCTTATGCTGACTCTTTTTTTTGCTGTCAAAATCGCCGTTCTATGCTAAAATTAGAAAAGACTAGCACGTTTTGATCAAATGATCCTAAAATAAAATATTTATAGAGAAGGAATATTAATGGCAGATTTTAATATAAAAATTATGATTGTTAGCGGTGTCCGTGAACAAGGAAAGGACATGTTCGCTGTTCAGGTTAATGATGAAATTTTTGTTCTTGATGCAGGTTTAAAATATCCAGATAGTTCATTATTTGGAATTGATGTTGTAATTCCAGACATGGAATTTTTTGATAAATATAGTGATAAAATCGCAGGAATCTTTTTGACTCATGGTCATGCAGATTCAATTGGTGCTTTACCATATATTTTAAGAAGACATGACATTAACATTTTTGGTTCAGAATTAACAATTGAACTGGCTAAGTTGGAAGTTCAACGCGAAAATCATCGTCGAAAAAATCACCTTTTCCATGTGATAGATGCTGAAACTGAGATTGACTTTAGAAATGCTAGTGTTTCATTCTTCCATACAACTCATTCAATTCCAGGTTCACTGGGTATTGTAGTTCACACGCCAGCTGGTGGGGTTGTTTATACTGGTGATTTTAAGTTCGATCCATCTGCTAGTGCACAATACCGTACTGATATGGATCGTTTAGCAGAAATTGCTACTAAAGGTGTTTTAGCCCTTTTAAGTGATTCATCAAATGCTGAAGCAGATTTCCCTAATGCTTCAGAAAAAGAAATTGGCGATTACGTTAGCGAAGTCTTTTCTAATGCTACTGGCAGAATTATTGTGGCAGCAAAAGCTTCTAACTTTACGAGATTGCAACAAGTTTTTGATGCAGCAAAGAAAAATAATAGAAAAGTCTTGTTGACCGGCCGTGGAGTAAATAAGATTGTTCAAATTGCGTTAAAACTTGGATACTTACAAGCTGATTCAAAACTGTTTGTTCATTCTAAGGAATTGAAAAAGTATAAAGATAATCAATTGGTAGTATTAGAAACAGGGCGAATGGGAGAGCCACTTCAATCTCTTCAAAAGATGGCAACTAATCGTCATAGAATGGTTTCTATTCATCAAGGTGATTTGGTATTTATTGCAACAACACCTTCACATGCAGTTGAAACAATGGTTGCCCAAACAAGTGATATGGTTTATCGTGCCGGTGGGACCGTAACACAGTTAGCCTATGCAAAACATACTAGTGGACATGCAACTGGTAGAGATTTGCAATTGCTCATTTCTACTTTGAAGCCTAAGTTCTTAATTCCAGTAATTGGTGAATATAGATTGCTTGAAATACATCGTAATTTAGCTATCGCAACAGGCATGAAGCCCAAAGATATTTATATAACTAAAAACGGTGATTGCTTAAGCTTACAAAAAGGACGGTTTTACTTAACTGATCCTGTACCTGGTGAAGATACAATGATTGATGGCAGTGGTATTGGGGATGTAGGTAATATTGTTTTGCGAGATCGTGAAATTTTATCTGATGATGGAATTTTTATTGCAGTTGCTACTATTGATCGTAAGAAGAAAAAGATAATTGCCGAACCTAAAGTAAGTAGTCGTGGTTTTGTTTATATTAAGGCTAATAAAGAATTAATGAATGAATCACGTGAAGTTATTAAAAAAGCAATTACAACTAATTTTGAACATAAAAAATTTGACTGGTCTGAACTAAAAACGGATGTCCGCAATAGTCTTGAAAAGTTTTTATATAAACAAACTAATCGGCGTCCAGTTGTTTTGCCAGTGATTATGGAAGTCAATCAAAACAGACATAGAGCAATGGCTCGTAAGAAAACCGAACACGAACCTAGAAGTAAAAAGGCAGAGAATAATGACTAATTTAAGTCAAAAAAACTTAATTAATTTAGCTAATGAAAGTATTGAGAAAAAAGATTTAACTCAAGCTGAAGAATATTTAGAAGAAGCTCTAAATTTGGCTTATGATGAAAAAATCGCTAAAAGTTTAATTAAGGTCTATTTGTCAGATAATAAAGAAGGTCAGGCTTATGATTTAGTGAAAGAAGAGCCTGATCTTTTTTCTGATTTAGAGATATTCACTTTATATTTAGAAACGTTAGTGAAAAATAAATTTTATATTGAATTCTTGCAACTAAAAATATTACTTGATAATCCCAAGTTGAAAGAGGTTTCGCCTGAAACTCTTGAAAAGCAGATAGAAATTATGCGAGCTTTTAAAAAAAGAAAAGTAATTAGACAGCAAGATTATCAAAGTTTATTTAAGTTAGATTTGAATAATTTTGTTAACTTTAGTAAAAGTATTTTATTAGATCCTAGTCAATCGTTTGCCTTACGACTAGCTATTTGTGAGGATTTAGTAAAACTTAGAATAGACGAAAATATACCAATAATTGTTTTAAATAAAATGACAGATTTCAACCCATCATTAACCCAATTATTGGCTAAAAATACTGTATATCAAGAAATTATTAGTTCTATTGGTGATCGATTAAGTAAAAATCCATCCATGTTGCCAACAGTTCTAAGCGAAACTAATTTATTATTGGGAACAATTTATCCTAAAATTGAAGAGTTTGTAGATGAGCCCGATTCTTTTAGTAAAGATTTGGTGAATTTTGTCCTAGATAGAAATGGTGGAGAACACCAAGAAATTCTTACAAAAATCTATCAAAATATAAGTCATTAAAGATTTTAAATAAAATGGTTTACATTTTCGTGTAATCAGGTATAATCATATAAGGATATTTTCATGAGCAAGAGACTAGTCGATTGCGAATGAAAGTAGTACAATATTCAACAGAGAATTATCCGTTAACTTATCTCAACGGACTTCTTGCAAATTTACAGGAGGGTCATTTTAATGGCAGAAAAAGAACATTACGAAAGAACCAAGCCGCACGTTAACATTGGTACTATCGGACACGTTGACCACGGTAAGACCACTTTAACTGCAGCTATTACTACTGTTTTGGCAAAGCAAGGCTTAGCACAAGCTTCTGATTACTCACAAATCGATGCTGCGCCAGAAGAAAAAGAACGTGGTATCACTATCAACACTGCCCACGTTGAATACGAAACTGAAAACCGTCACTACGCACACATGGATGCCCCAGGTCACGCCGACTACATCAAGAACATGATTACCGGTGCTGCACAAATGGATGGTGCTATCTTAGTTGTTGCTGCAACTGATGGTCCTATGCCACAAACTCGTGAACACATTTTGCTTGCTCGCCAAGTTGGTGTTGAATACATCGTTGTATTCTTGAACAAGTGTGACTTAGTTGACGATCCAGAATTGATCGACTTAGTTGAAATGGAAGTTCGTGACTTGTTATCAGAATACGATTACCCTGGTGACGATGTTCCAGTTATTCGTGGTTCAGCATTGAAGGCTTTACAAGGTGACCCAGAACAAGAAAAGGTTATCTTGGAACTTATGAAGACTGTTGACGAATACATCCCAACTCCAGAACGTCAAACTGACAAGCCATTCTTGATGCCAGTTGAAGACGTATTTACTATCACTGGTCGTGGTACTGTTGCTTCAGGCCGTATCGACCGTGGTCAAGTTAAGGTCGGCGATGAAGTTGAAATCGTTGGTTTAACTGATGACGTTAAGAAGTCAGTTGTTACTGGTTTGGAAATGTTCCACAAGACTTTGGACTTAGGTGAAGCCGGCGATAACGTTGGTGTATTGCTTCGTGGTGTTGACCGTGATGAAGTTGTTCGTGGTCAAGTTTTAGCACAACCAGGTTCAATTCAAACCCACAAGAAGTTTAAGGGCCAAGTTTATGTTTTGAAGAAGGACGAAGGTGGTCGTCACACTCCATTCTTCTCAGACTACCGTCCTCAATTCTACTTCCACACTACTGACGTAACTGGTGCTATTGAATTACCAGAAGGTACTGAAATGGTTATGCCTGGTGACAACACTGAATTTACTGTTGAATTAATCAAGCCAGTTGCCGTAGAAAAGGGTACTAAGTTCACTATTCGTGAAGGTGGACGTACTGTTGGTGCCGGCCAAGTTACTGAAATTCTTGACTAATCCAACGCTTTTAAAGAAATGTACTTGCGTTTGCAAGTGCATTTTTTTTATCTAAAATTTGAGATATTTATAAGTTTATTTTACATTTCAACAAGTTTTTTAAGAAAATTTCGCTTAAATTTGAGTTTTAGCGCCATTTAGGGTAAGATAGTTGAGTGTACAATAGCAAACCCAAATTTGACATCGGAGGTATTGAATTAAATGTCTGCAAAATGGGAAAAAACCGGTAAAACTACTGGTGAATTAACTTTTGAAATTTCACAAGAAGAAATTAAATTAGGTTTAGATCAAGCTTTTAACCGTGTAAAGAAGAACTTGCGTGTACCTGGTTTTAGAAAGGGCCACGTAAGCCGTGTTATTTTTAACCAATACTACGGTGAAGAAGCACTTTATGAAGATGCTTTAAACTTAGTATTGCCTAACGCTTATACTGCAGCTGTTAAGGAAGCTAAGATTGAAGCTGTTGGTCAACCAAAGATTGAACCAGTTTCAATGGACAAGGATAAGGCTTGGACTATGAAGGCTACTGTATCTGTTAAGCCTGAAGTAGAACTTGGCGATTACAAGGGTATCGAAGTTCCTAAGCAAAACACTCGTGTTTACCAAAAGGACATTGATGCTGAATTAGAAAAGAAACGTGAACAAAATGCTGAACTTGTTTTAAAGGATGACAAGGCAGCTAAGGGTGACACTGTTACTATCGATTACAAGGGTACTATTGATGGTAAGGCTTTTGATGGTGGTAGTGCAGAAAACTATTCACTTGAACTTGGTTCAAATACCTTTATTCCAGGTTTTGAAGACCAACTTGAAGGCCACAAAGCTGGAGATGAAGTTGACGTTGTTGTAACCTTCCCAGAAGATTACGGTGCAAAGGACTTAGCTGGTAAAGAAGCACACTTTGCAACTAAGTTACATGAAGTTAAGTCAAAAGAACTTCCTAAGTTAGATGACGAGTTTGCTAAAGACGTTGATGATTCAGTTGAAACTCTTGATGAATTAAAGGAAAAGATCAAGAAGCAATTGAAGGAAGATAAAGAAGCTGCAGCACAAGATGCAATCCAAGAAGCAGCAATTACTACTGCAGTTAAGAATGCCAAGATTGACGAAATTCCTGATGCTATGATTCAAGAAGATGTTGATACTCAACTTAACCAATACTTGGGTAACATGCAACGTCAAGGTATTGACCCACAAACTTACTTCAAGTTGACTAACACTACTGAACAACAATTACGTGCTCAACTTTCTACTGATGCTGCTGAAAGAGTTAAAACTAACTTAGTTCTTGAAGCAATTGTTGCTAAGGAAGACTTGAAGGCTGACAAGAAGGAAATTGAACAAGAAATTAAAGATCTTGCAGCTGAATACAACATGGATGAAAAGACTGTTCGCAACACTTTAACTGATGACATGCTTTCACATGATATTGCTGTACGTAAGGCAATGAATCTTATTACTGACAGTGCAAAACAAGTTGGTAAAGCACAACTTGAAAAAGACTCTGACAAGTAATCTTATTTCTTAAAAAGAGCGGCTTTTAGCCGCTTTTTTTCTTGAGAGCAAATTCTAGCCTTTAATTGAACTTTTATGCTAATCTTAGTGTTAACTATAAGAGGAGGAAAAAGATGGCTACAAAATATCCTGATGGAGTTGACGAAATAACCTGTTCTTTTTGTGGTAAGACCCAAGCTCAAGTAAAGAAAATGATAGCAGGTAATGGAGTTTATATTTGTAATGAATGTGTGGCTCTGTCAAAAGAGATTATTGATGATGAATTGAAGGCCGATTCATTAAAAGAAACTAAAGACTTGCCCAAACCTGTCGAAATTAAGAAGCAATTAGATGAATATGTTGTAGGGCAAGATCGGGCTAAAAAAGTTTTGAGTGTTGCTGTTTACAACCACTATAAGCGGATTAATCAAATGGATATTGATGACAGTACAGAATTACAAAAGTCCAATATCGCATTGATTGGCCCAACTGGCTCAGGTAAAACTTATTTAGCTCAAACTTTGGCAAAAATTTTAAATGTTCCTTTTGCAATTGCTGATGCAACCACTTTAACTGAAGCTGGTTATGTTGGTGAAGATGTAGAAAATATTTTATTAAAGCTGATTCAAAATGCCGATTATGATATTGAAAGAGCACAAAGGGGAATTATCTATATTGATGAAATTGATAAAATCTCTAAAAAAGCTGAAAATGTTTCAATAACTCGTGATGTATCAGGTGAAGGCGTTCAACAAGCTTTATTAAAGATTCTCGAAGGAACCATCGCCTCTGTGCCGCCTCAGGGAGGCCGTAAGCACCCACAACAAGAATTGATTAAGATTGATACTAAGAATATTTTATTCATCGTTGGTGGGGCTTTTGATGGCATAGAAGGCATTGTAAAATCCCGATTAGGTAAAAAGACTATTGGCTTTGGTGCAGAAAGTAAATTTGATGAATTTGATCATGATGCTGATAGCTGGAATAAGTACTTGACAACAGGTGATTTAGTTAAATTTGGTTTAATTCCTGAATTTATTGGACGAATTCCTGTTATTTCAACTTTGGATAAATTACAAAAAGCTGATTTGATTAGAATTTTAACTGAACCTAAAAATGCTTTAGTTAAGCAGTATCAGAAATTATTTGAGATTGATAAAGTCAATTTGCATTTTAGTGATGGAGCTTTGGAGGCAATTAGTGAACAGGCTCTTGAACGGAACATGGGTGCTCGTGGACTTAGAACTATTATTGAAAATGCGATGATGGATACGATGTACACAATTCCGAGCGAAAAAGATGTTGCGAAAGTTGAAATAACTCGTGATGTAATTACTAAACATGCTTCACCACGTATTACCCGTAAAGAAGTTAATAATGATGTAGAAATGGATGGCACGGATGAAGATAATAAGTAGTGAATACAGTGTAAGTGCTGTTCGTGAAGATCAGTATCCTCGCGATATACTTCCTGAAATAGCTCTTGCTGGTCGTTCTAATGTTGGAAAGTCTAGTTTAATTAATAGCTTTCTTAACAGAAAAAATTTAGCCAGAACATCTTCTCAACCTGGTAAAACCCAGACACTTAACTTCTATAAGGTAAATAATAGCTTTTATTTAGTTGACGTTCCTGGATATGGGTATGCGAGAGTTTCAAAAGCACAGCGTGAACAATTTGGTGAAATGATTCAAGATTATCTCGAAACAAGAGGAAATCTTGAAGGCTTGATTATAATAATTGATGCGCGGCATGAACCAACTGTAGACGATATAGCAATGTATAATTATGCTTTGTTGTTGGATTTACCTATTTTAGTTGTCGCAACTAAAATGGATAAAATAAAGAAGTCACAATATAACAAAGTCTTTAGTAATTTGCGTAAACATTTAGATTTGGATCATGATAATGTTTCAGTCTTAACCTATAGTTCAGAATCTAAATTACATCTTGCTGAATTAAACAAGTGGATAGAAGATAAGATTTGCCTATAAAAAAATGAGTAGCTGAGCTACTCATTTTTTTCATTTGGTTTTTGTTCTGATCCCTTTTTTCCTTTTTGTTTGGCAGTCTTTTTTGGATCGTCAGGGAAAATAGCAAATTGATTAAGCATTTTTTCTAATTCGTCTTCTCGCTTGAATGTTAAACCCATTTATATCGCTCCTTTGTTCTAATTGTCTTTATAGTATAAAATGAAACTGTAGTTTGTAAAGTAAAAAGAAAAGAGTATGTTATGGAAACTAAGCAGGCAATTGAAGATAGACATAGTGTTCGAGTTTTTACCAATAAAGATATTGAAATTAACAAATTAAAAAAATTAGTAAAATTAGCTCAAATGGCTCCATCTTGGGTTAATAGTCAGCCATGGAAGATATATCTTGCCAAAGGAAATTAAAGACTTTGCACTTAGAAAATAGTATGGCTGGTAAAATTACTGCTTCTGAATGGCCACCAATGCACCGGATAAATTGGGATGAATTTCCAAGAGATAATATGGCAAAACTCAATTTAAGTCGTACAACTTTTTTAACTAAGGATGAGCTAGACACAGGTTGGACAAAAGTACAGCAAAATTTATATTATGCCCCAGCTGTCTTTTATTTAACAATTCCAAAAAATAGTAGCAATTGGTCAATTTATGATTTAGGAGCTTTTTCTCAGACTTTAATGCTTGCTGCAACAGATATTGGGTTAGGGAGTATGGTAGCATATGAATTTGTTAAATATCCTGATGAAATAAGACAAGTATTACCAATTCCGGAAAAAGAAGCAATTGCGGTCGGAATTGCAGTGGGTTATGAAGCGGAAAACCATATCAATAACTTTAAATCAGAACGATTATCTTTAGATAAGGTTTTACAAATTTTTGATTAGCAAGTATAACAAATCTTAAATACAAAACAAAATATGTATATTAAAGTATTTTTATATTGCACTATATTATATAAAAGCGTATTATTATATACGGCCTTAGGGCCGGATTATATCAAAGATTCCTATTTTGATTATAATCACTCCTGAAACTTTTTATTTTAAAAGTTAAAACTCTTTTTTCATGTGTTTGTTCATAATAATTATAAAAAGATATATTCTAATTTGAATATATCTTTTTTGTTTACTACATAGTTAAGAATTTGAAACTGTCAAATTTT